>CAUQDE010000027.1:0-11593 GCA_963516425.1 uncultured Kingella sp. | reverse complement strand
GCGATTATCAAAACAACGTGCGCACCGCGCTGCCCGTTGTGCTGCCTGAAAGCAAGCCTGCCGCGTCCGCTGCGCAAGCGGCATCCGCGCCCAAAGCGGCATCGCAACCCGCGCCTGCTGTTGCGCTGCCCGCCGCGTCTGAGCCCAAATCCGAAAAATCAGATAGCAAAGCCGCCAGCCAGCCCGCATCCAAACCATCCGCCTCCGAGCCGGCGGCTAAACCCGCCAGCGAAACCAAAGGAGCCAAAGCATGAAACAGCTCATTTGGATAATCTTTCTATTTCTCTGCGCCATCGGGCTTGCCATGCTCGCCAAAACCTACACCGGCAATGTTTATTTCGTGGTGGAGGGCTATTCGCTGCGGATGAACCTGAACTTCTTCATCATCGCTGCTTTGCTGAGCGTATTCGTGTGGTATTTGCTGATTAAATTGTTGGTGAGCATTTTCGGCACGCCGCACCGGTTAAGCCAGTTTGGCGCATCGCGCCGCAGCCGCAAAGCCGCGCAGGAGCTCAACGCCGCAGGCTTGGCATATTTTGAAGGCAAGTTCCAAGAAGCCGCGCAACACGCCGATAAAGTACTGGCAAACAAACAGGCGGGCGACAATCGCATGCTTGCCTTGATGCTTGCCGCGCACGCCGCCGACCAAAGCCACAACACCGAAGCGCGCGACCAATATCTGAACGACATCGCCCAGCTGCCCGGCAAAGCCCAGCTATCGCGCCATTTGCTGCTGGCTGAAAGCGCGCTGAATCAACAAGATTACGACACCGCCAACACCCATCTCACCGCCGCCGCCCAAATCAACCCGCGCCTTACCCGCTTGGCGCGCTTGCAACTGCGCATGGCGTTAGACAAGGGCGACGCGCTGGATATTTTGGACAAAACCGAAAAACTGCACCGCGCGGGTGCGATGAACGAAACCGAAGCGCAACAAACCGCCGAAGTCGCCTATCGCAAACTGCTGGATTTGGCCACCGATGCCGCAGGCATGAAAGCCTGCCTCAAACGCATCCCCGAAGCCCTGCGCAACAACGCCTTAAACGTTGCCATCGCCAGAAAATACAACGAGTTGGGTTTATACGACCAAGCCATCGCATGGGTAAACACCCATTACCCCGCCACGCGCGATGCCAACTTGCTGCCCCCGTTCGTTGCCAGCGTGCGTTATTTGGACGACCGCCGCCAGCAAAAAGCCATTGACACGGGCGATGCATGGCTCAAAGACAACCCCAAAGACGCACGCCTGCTGATGTATCTGGGCGAACTTGCCGCGCAAAAACAACTGTGGGGCAAAGCCCAAGGCTATCTGGAAGCCAGCCTCGCCTTGCACCCCACGCCGCAAACCCGCCTTGTGCTCGCCAAAGTGTACGACCATTCAGCGCGCCAAGATGCCGCGCAAGAGCAGCGCCGTTTGGCGTTGGACAGCATTAGCGAAGAATAGCGTAAACCGTTTCCGCGTCGCCCAACCGCGTTTCAGGCTGCCTATGGAAGATGAGGCAGCCTGAAAACGTTAAACGCATCACACGGCGCAGTAAGGCAGCCTGAAACCTCTGCAAAACCCCAAAGGCAGCCTGAAATCTAAAATGGAACGGCGGCGGCTCGCCGTCAAATGGCTGATTAAACAAAGCATGACTGGTTTGCCAAGATGTCGGCGAGCCGCCGACAGGCTATCGGTTGTAGGTTTTGCAAAGGTTTCAGCCCGAAACGCCGTTTAGCGCAGCAACAACGCACTCTTGCAATAAACAAGCCCGAGTTTGCCACAACCCCAAAGACAGCCTGAAAACCAATTCAGCAAACCAATTCAGCCAAGCAAACACCATTCAACCCCGTTTTCAGGCTGCCTCATCCAGCAAAAAGGAATCCCCATGACCGACCCCGTCCGCCTATCCAAACGCATGGCAGAACTCGGCATCTGCTCACGCCGCGAAGCCGATAGCTACATAGAAAAAGGCTGGGTGCGCGTAAACGGCATCCCCGCCGTGCTCGGGCAAAAAGTCAGCCCCGCCGACCGCATAGACCTCAACAAACAAGCCCACGAACAACAAGCCAACCGCGTAACCATTTTGTTGAACAAACCCGTCGGCTTCGTGAGCGGGCAGCCTGAAAAAGACTACCGCGCCGCCGTTGAGCTCATCACCGCCGAAAACCAATGGGAAGGCGACATCAGCCGCATCGCCTTCCACCCCGGCCACACCCGCAATCTCGCCCCCGCAGGCAGGCTAGACATCGATTCGGTTGGCCTGCTGGTGCTCACCCAAGACGGGCGCATCGCCAAACAGCTCATCGGCGACAACGGCAACAGCGAAAAAGAATACCTTGTGCGCGTGAAAGGCAGCCTGAAAGAGAACGGGCTTGCCCTGCTGAACCACGGATTAAGCTTGGACGGCGAAAAACTGCGCCCCGCCCAAGTAAGCTGGCAAAACCAAGACCAGCTGCGCTTCGTGTTGAAGCAAGGCAAAAAACGCCAAATCCGCCGCATGTGCGAGCTGGTAGGGCTGCGCGTGGTCGGCTTAAAACGCATCCGCGTCGGGCGCATCAAACTGGGCGCGTTGCCGCAGGGAAAATGGCGCTATCTGCAAGCGAACGAACGCTTTTAACCGCGCCGCCTACACCCCGTCCCGCTGCCAAAAACCGCTTGCAATTCTGCCGCAAAACCGTATAATCCGCGCTTTCACACGAAACGCGGATGTGGCGAAATTGGTAGACGCACCAGATTTAGGTTCTGGCGCCGCAAGGTGTGAGAGTTCGAGTCTCTCCATCCGCACCAAGATATTTAATATAAACAATAATTTGCAAGTAGCTTGGTGTAAGTTTGGTGCAAATGCATTTTTCAGTAAAAGGAGCATTCAAGATGGAATGCTCCTTTTTTCATACTGCCGCGCGCTTTTCTTTGTTTCGTTCCAGCCATATCATCACTTCACTTTGTTTCCACCAAAATTTACGTTTGGATATGGCGATACGACCGGGGAAATCAGGACGAATAGCATAACGCTCTAAAAAAGTTCGCTTGGAAAGGCCAAGCATCTTGGCAACGTCTTCCGCCGTCAATAATTCATCATTGGTCTCGGATTGTTTCATTCTTGCTCCTTCAAATTTTCAAATCAACTCTTTCATAAACTGCGCGGCAATCTTGGCTTCTCGCGCTTCCAAGCTGCGGGCAACGCAAATGCCCGTTTGCTGCTCGGATTGCTGGCATAACCAACGGGCGTAGTTGGCCGCCCTGCTGATGGTTTGCGGGTCGCCCCATCTTTGCCATTGTGGGCTGCGCAAATCAGGGATGCTTTCGGCGCGACGGATGCCCGCGCTTTCAGTTTCGGATTCGGCGATGCGATACGGGTGTTCGCTGATAGCCAGCACGGCGGCGCGTAGTTCGTTTTCTTTGACATGGTGGCGTTGGGCGCACGCTCTTAGGCTTTCGCCGTTCAGGATGGCAAACAGGCTGTTGCGCACGGCTTCGGGGGCTTCGAATAGGCTGGCTACTTGGTCTCGGATTTCTACGCCGACTTGGTGGCAATAAATGGTAGCGGCGGTTTTTCGGTTTACCAGTGTCATTGCGCCGTAGATGATGTAGCTTAGTTCTTTGAGCGGGGATAGCACGGCGCGGCGTTGGTTGGGGGATTGCTCGCGGGTGGTTATCTCGTTGTCTAGGGCGGCGGTGGCGGCATCTAGGATGTCTAGCCAGTAGCTGCGCTGTGGTTCTTGGTACAGCCCCCAAATCATGCAGATGTAGCGGATGCTGAATATGAGCCGCTCGAAGCTGGCGCGGTTGGCGTTGATGTTGCGGCAGTACACAAGGTCGTTGTAGTAGTGCCAGAATTTGCGGCTTTCTGCGTCTATTTGCTCGGGGGTGTATTGCTCGCCGTGGGCTTGCTGTTGGCGCAATGTGGCGATGGTTTTTTGTGCTAGGCTTTGGCTGCGCTGGATGGGCTTTTTGTAGGCGCGGTCTATCGCTTTGCTTTTTTTGGCTTTGCGCTGGGCGGCTAGGATTTGGGATGCGCTGGGGGATTTCATTGGATGTCCTTTCAGGCTGCTTTGGGTGGTTCGGGTAGGGGTTGCCAGTGGGTAATATTGACGTGTGAGCCGTATGTATCCCATTCTGTTGGTTCAAATTCATCCTTGATGTGCCGGGCAATCCCAACAGAACCATTTGACCACGCAACCAATACTTCTTTGTTTAATTTAGGCAGCCTGTCTTCCACGCTTATCCATGCGGATTGTTCGGCTTTGGCTTGCCAGCCTTCCCATTTGTACTGTGTACCAAGGCGGCTGTATTCGTCGCCCACTCGTCCCGTTTGCGGGTTGGTTGGATACAGTTCATCCATCCACGCCTCAAACGCGGCGCGTTCTTTCTCGATTTGTTCGGGTGTCATGTTTTTTCCTTTTCGGTCTCTAAAAAATCTTTAATCCGTTGCCCTATCCAACGCATCACCGGCACAGCCATACTGTTGCCGATTGCCTTGTATCTCGGCGCGTCGGGGCATTGCTCGGCGGGTTTTCCGCGCCACGGGATGCGTGTGTGGTGGTCGGGCATGCCCTGCAAACGTTCGCATTCGAGTGGCGTTAATCTGCGCACGGTATACCCGTGCTGCACGGCGTGGCGGTCGGATGCGGTCAGGGTGTAGGCGGTTTGCGATACGCAGGGGTCTTGCCGTCCGTGAACGACAATCAGGGTTTCGCTGCCACCTCCGATGCCGCCGCCCGATGCTTTTACCGTTCCGGCGGTGCTTCGCTCGGCGAATGCTCCAAAGCTGCTCTCAACGTAGGCGGCAGGGTTTTGTTTCGCTGCTCCGCCCGCCGCAGGATGCCCTGCTTCGCCCGATCGCTCAAAAAGTATTGCGGCTGGGTCTGCGTTTGAAGCACTTGCGACAAGGAAGACGCGGCGGCGGCGTTGGGGCACTCCGAAATGTTGCGCGTCAAGGATGCGCCACGCGATGCGGCGGTGTCCAAGCACACAACCTGCGTTCGTCCATTTTTCCCCTGCCGGTTCGAGTGCCACGTTTTCGCCGGCCAGTCCGCCCAGAAAGCAGCCGAAGGCGTTGTCTCGGGTGTTGAGTACACCTGGCACGTTTTCCCAAACGAGGATGCAGGGCGGCTGCCCGTTTCGGGCGCGAATAAAGTCAATTGCATCTAAAATCCTGATTAAGGTAAGGGTCAAATTGCCGCGCTCGTCGTCCAAACTGCCACGCAACCCAGCAACAGAAAAGGCTTGGCAGGGCGTTCCGCCGACGAGGATGTCGGGGGCTTCAATTTCGCCAGACAGGATGCGCCCGACGAGTTTTGTCATATCGCCGTGGTTGGGGACGTGCGCCCAGCGGTGGGCAAGCACGGCGCAGGGAAACGGCTCGATTTCAGCGAACCATGCGGGTTGCCAGCCCAGGCTTTCCCATGCGAGGGAAGCGGCTTCCACGCCGCTGCACAGGCTGCCGTAGCGCATTTCAGGCTGCCTCTGCTGTTTCGTGGGTGTCTTGTGGGATTGCCTCAAGCTGCCGCCAACTGCCGCGTTGGTTTTTGGAGTCGTACAGATACTCCCAAATCGTGCCGTCATCGCACAGGGCGGTTAGGTTTTGGTCTATGTACCCGTCAACGTAGGTGCTGGTTATTTGGATGGGTTTGCGGGTCATTTTTGTTGCTCCGCTTTCATTGCATTGTCAATAGCTTGGCGTGGGTCATCATGGTCGCCGCCATCTACGACGTACCAATTAGATGCGCGGTCTGTTCCAGAGTTAATAACCGAATATTGCGGAAACGGCGTGCCGTCTAAATAGGTGGAGTCTGCGTTGTTATCTATGCCCCTACACGTTTCAATCAACCAATCTAGCCGCACGGTGTCTGGGTGGGGGACGCGTTCTATTTCATCAAGTGGAACATCTTGGAAATCGCCAGATTCTTGAAAACAAACTGCTGCATAATATCCACGCTTCTCATCTCCATAGATGGCAAAGATAATTCCCGCGTTTTCCCACGGTGTTAACGGTTCATCTTTTAGGCGCACGCGGTCGCCGAATTTAAATTGTTGGGTCATTTTTTATCTCTCAATCTCTTTAATTGTTCGTTGATTTTTCCCACTTCGTCTGTGATGTTATTAACCGCTGTAATAGCAAGGTATTGTGTGAAATCATCAACTTTTGTGCCTTTTTCAATACTGCTTGGAAGCGGTTTATCTGATTGGATAACAACGCTAATTTTGCTATCTGTTTCTATGATTATGATGCTGGTTTGCATATCAGTTCCCTGCTCCTTAACTTCACTAAACTTTTCTAAAAATTCACGCATCTGGTGCACCCAAATTTTGCCGTCTGCTCCGCGATATACGGCTTGCTCTCTGCAAAGCGGCAACCAGCAAGCGGATAACAATATCGCGGCGTATCACTTGCAAGCCGTTGGCGGCGGCAAACATGGCCAGCAGGCAGGCGAGAAACAAGGCGACATCGCGTTGGCTGTCAATCTTCATCCCGATAACAAGCCAGCCGTTAATTATTATCAGCAGCGCATAAAAAACCATCTGGGCGCGCTCCTCCGTGCGGGCCAGCCGCCATGTGCTTTTTAAATTCATGTTTATGTTCATGTTTTCAGGCTGCCTTAAATCTAAAAGGGGATATCGTCGTCAATATCCGCTGCGGGTTGTACGGACGCGGCAGACTGTGCGCCTTGCGCTCGCGGTTGCGGCGGCGCGGGTGGTGCGCTGGATTGTGTGCTTGGTGCGGGATGCGGATTGTCGTTGCGCCCGCCCAGCATTTTCATTTCGTTGCCGATAATCTCGTAGGCGGTGCGTTCTATGCCTTGTTTGTCGGTGTATTTGCGGCTTTGGATTTTGCCTTCTATACACACTAGGCTGCTTTTTTTGAGATATTGCCCTGCAATTTCGGCAAGTTTGCGGTATAGGGTTATCGCGTGCCATTCGGTGCGCTCTTGGCGTTGCCCGCTTTGGTCTTTCCAGCTTTCTCTGGTGGCGATGGAAAAGTTGCATACGGCATCGCCGTTGGGCATATAGCGGATTTCGGGGTCGCGCCCTAGGTAGCCGATTAAAATTACTTTGTTTAACATGGGTTTACTCCGTGTCAGCGACGGGGATGTCGCCGACATCTGATTTAATAATTCACGCTCAAATGTGCCACTTTGCCGTTTACCACTTTCAGCAAAAACGCTTTGGCAGCGGCTTCGTCTATGCCGCATTCCAGCATGGTGGATAAGATGCCTCGATTGACTGCGCGTTTGTGTTCTACGTCGGCGGCGCGTTGTTCGGCTGCAATGCGCTTGGCGTTTTGTTTTTCCAACTCTGCCAGCGCGGCTTGCTTTTCGCGCTCTGCTTGTTCGGCTTGCAGTTGCGCTTCAATCTTGGCGCGTTCGGCGGCTTCACGTTCGGCGGCTTCGCGTTCGGCTTGCAGTTGTGCTTCAATCTTGGCACGTTCGGCGGCTTCGCGTTCGGCTTTCATGGCTTGTTCTGCCTGCGCTTTGGCTTGTTCGGCGGCTTGGGCGGCAATTTTGGCTTCATAGGCGGCTTTGGCTTGCGCTGCTTGCTCGGCTTTGAGTTGGGCGATTTCTGCTTGTTGCGCTTCGCGCTGTTCGGCGGCAACAATGGCTTGTTGCAGATGCTGGATAACATCGGCGGCTCGGTTTTGCACGCGCTCGTTTTCGTGGTTTGCCAACTGTTGCGCTTGGCTCAAACAGTTTTTCAGGCTGTCTGAATTAACCCATTCGCCGTTGACATCTTGGATAGCGGTTAAACCGTCCAATTCCGCCAGCAGGCTGTCAATTTTGGCTTGCTCTGCTTTTTGGGCTTCTTCCCACTCGGTTACGGGGCGACGGATTTCATCGCGCAGGGCATCCAGTTCATCGCGCACGGTTTTGCGGTTGTCGTCCACGATTTTGATTTTGGCTTTGGCTTCGGCAACCAGTTCTTTGCCTGTTCCGTCAATCGCGGTCTTAGCTTTGGCTACGGAATAGGCAACGGATTTGAGTTTGTCGCGTCCTTTGCTGGTTGTGCCGTCCACATCGGCAACTTCGGCGGTGGCTTGGGCGCGGATTTGGCTAATGATGTCTGCCATGCCGTCTGTTTGGCTGAATGCGGCTTGATACACGGCTTGTTCTACATCTACGCCTGTGTAGAGTGTGATTGTGTGGTTCATAGTAGGAGTTCTCCTGTTTGGTCGGTTGTTTGGGTGGGTTGGGTGTTGTCTGCGGGTGGTTCTACGTTTGGTTCGGAAAGAGTGGTTTCAGGCTGCGTTGCGCTCACGACGTTGTAATCGGCTTCAATGATTTCGCCATAGGCAAAGGCGGCGTTTTGTTGGTCTATGCCTGCTTCGGCTTGCTCGTCCAGTCCCACGGCTTTTTGGATTTCTATGGATACGGGCAGGTATTTGAACAGGCGGCGGATAACGGTTTTTTTCGCCATTTCTTCGTAATGGGTTTGCCATGGTCCACTATTGCCTGCTTTGCTTTGGGCGCGGATGGCATCTACTTGGGCGCGGCTCATGACTTCAAACTGGATGCCGCCGTCTTTTAATCGGGCGACGGCGTAAACGTGGGTTAGTCTGCCTGTGTTGCCTTCTTCGCTGGGTTTGTGGGTTAAATCTTCATGCAAGCCGTATTCGTAGCTGAACTCGTCGTTTTCATATACGGCGCGGGCGGATAGGCTGACGATTTGTCCGCTGCGGCGGGCAAGGTCTATCATGCCGCGATAGCCGATGATGAGTTGCACGTTGGCGCGTCCTTGTTTGTCTTTGCCGTTGCCAAAGGGGATTAGATAGGCGTGCCCTAGGCTGTTGCTGGGTTCTATGCCGAGTTGGGCGCATTGCATGATTGCACCTAGGAAACTTTCGGGGCTGCAATTTGCCAAGGCGGGCACGCGGCGCATTTCGGTGGTGGCGATGCGGGCTAGGCGGTCGGCGGTCATGTGTTTAGGTAGGGCGAGTGCCATTTGCGCTTTGATTTTGGCATCGCTCATCAGGTCGGCGATGGTGCGATCAGAAAGCGGTTTGGCTTTTGCGGGGGTGATGGCGTTTTTTAGGGCTTGGGTGGACATGGTGTTTTCCTTATTTCAGGCGCAATACGCGGGTTTCGCTGGTTTTTGTGTATTGCCGGTATAAATCGGGGTGGGCATTCTTGAATGCGCTGCTGTCAAAGCGGTTGCTGCTTTGGGCTTTCCATGTGAATAGGGTGTTGTCGCCTGCTTGCATGGTGGCGTAGCTGCCGATTTTGATTTTGAGCAAGTCTTCGCGCTCGGCGATTTGGGCTTTTAATTCTTTTTCCTGCGCTTTGAGTTCTTTGAGCTCGGCGTAGGCGGTTAGGGTGTCGCTGTCGGCTTGTGTTGCTTCGCCGTCATCGCGCGGGTAGAGTTTTTGGGCATCTTCGCCGTTTTGTGGTTGGGGTGGGATGCGGGGAATAACGTGGTTTTGCCAAAACGCTTGGGCTTTTTCTGCCAGCATGGCGATGAGTTCGTCATCGCGTGTGATGTGGTATTGGCGGTATTGGTTGCCGCCAATCAATGCGGCTAAATAGGCTTCTTGTACGTTGTAAATCCACATATACCATTGCACTTGGGCGATGTATTCAATCGGTACTTCGTCGGTGTCGTCTGCGCCCCATTCGCGGCTTTTGAATGCGCTGCTGGTTTTGATTTCTAGGATGGCTTCTATGGTGTCGCCGTTGGTAATCAGGGCATCGGCGTTGGCGATTGCCCATTCGTGTTGGGGGTGTCGGCGCATTTCAGGCTGCCTGATGACGTTTGCGCCTGTGTCTTGGATAAAGCGGTCTATAATGGGGTTTTCTAGGGCGTGCCCCCAGTAGAGGTGTTCGCCTTGCAGTTCGGGTTGGTCGGTGGTTTTGGATAGGTACACATCTAGGGCGGTTTTGAATTTTGATACGCCTAGGATGGCGGCGATGTCGCTTCCGCCTATGCCTTGGCGGCGGTTGTTTAGGAAATTGTCCATGATGTCTCCTAGATGTAGCGGTAGTGGTTGCCGTATTGGTCGGGGCGGTATTGGTTGCAGCAAGATAGGATGGTTTTATGGCTTATTCCTGTGTGTATGCTGGCTTGGCTAATGCTGGGGAAATTGGTTTTTTTGCCTTTTTTGTCTATGACTTGAATGGCTTTGCGGGCGGTTGAATGGCTTTTTGTGGGCTTTTTGCGTGGTGGGCAGATGTCTTTTGGTTTTGGGCTAAATTCTTTTTCTAGCTCGGTGGGCGTGAGTAGTGTTGTCCATGTGTTCATGCTATTTCTCCAATACAATGCCTGCGGTGGGGTCTTTTTCCCATGTCTTTTGCAATAGCAGGGCATTGCGTTGCTGCTCGCATTGGTCGCGCAGGCGTTGGATGGGATGGGCGGCGGATGGCTCAAAGTACAAGTCGCTCGGGATGTCGCCCAGCGTGTCGCAGTCGTAGGTTTTGATGACGGGCTGCGGTTTGGGTTGTGTTTCGGGTTTGGTTGCTTGGGCTGCGCTAAATGCGCCTAAGACAAAGCCGAAAATTAGGGCTGCGGTGGCTGTGATGCGGGTTTTCATGGGGGTTTCCTGTTGGGGGTAAAAGTATTTCATGGGTTGCTGGGCTGGATGGGCTGCCTGAAACGGGGAATATCCTAACCGTTGAAAAAATGTGTTTCAGGCTGCCCTAAGGGGTTAATAATCGCGGTCGTTGATGGCGGCGTGGTAGTGCCGCACCATTTTGTGCCATGCGTTTTGCTTTTGTTGTTCGTCTTGCTGGGTTTGGATTTCTGTCGTGGTTTGCGCGGTGATGCATCGGTCGGTTAGCTCGCGCAGGCTAATGTCTTGCTCGTCGCCGTTGAGATAGCGGGCGATGTAGCCTAATAGGCTGTTGAGTTCGTTGTTAGGGGTGTATTCAACCAAAATATCGGCGGCTTCATCATCGGGCAGGGCTTGCGTCCAGTCGCAGAGTTGTTCGTCGCCGCTGGATAGGTCGGCATCTACTTGTTGGATGGCTTGGCTTAATTGGTTGTTGTATAGGGCGTTGTTTGGGGCGGCGTGCATTTTGTTCTCCTTGGGGGCTTGCGCCCCCTTTGGGTTAGAGTGTTTTTAGCGTTGCGATGCTGTCCGCGCTTAAAAAGTAGGTGCAGGGGTTGGTTTGGTAGGTGTTGCGTTGCAGCCATGCCCATGCTTCGTTTAGGGTGGGGAACTTCAGCACTTCTTTGCGCCCGATAAACCGTAGTTCTGCTTGCTTGCCGTGTTTGGTGGCTTTGACATAGGCGATGGTTTGGTCTTCTTTGCCTAGTGTGTGTTCTACTAGGGTTAGTTTGACTTCTTTCATTTTGGTCTCCTTAGGGCATTCCGCGCATAAAGTTGTATTGGGCGCGGGCTTGTTCTTTGGTTTGTTTTTGCCAGTTTTGGCTTGCTTGCCAGTCTTGCGTTTTTTCGCTTTTGGGTTGGTCTTTGTACATTTGGTCTAGCTTGGCTAGGGCTTCGGTTAGGGTCATCTTTTTGCTCCTTGAAAGCTGTTGTTTGTTGCGATGGGTTAATATTACCGCAAGTTTTATTACAACACAATACTTGCGGTAATATTATTTACAATAAATCCACTATCCCCTTGTTTTTAAACAAAACAAAGTTTTCACAAGGCGCAAAAAAACCGCAAACTTTGC
>CAUQDE010000026.1:0-11753 GCA_963516425.1 uncultured Kingella sp. | reverse complement strand
GTGGGTGTAGTCGTACATCGGGTAGATGCACCATTTGTCGCCGGTGTTGTGGTGGTGGGCGCGGCGGATGCGGTAAATCACGGGGTCGCGCATGTTCACGTTGCCCGAAGCCATGTCGATTTTCAGGCGCAGGGTTTTGCTGCCGTCGGGGAATTCGCCGTTTTTCATGCGCATAAAGAGGTCGAGGTTTTCTTCCACGCTGCGCTCGCGGTAGGGGCTGTTTTTGCCCGGCTCGGTGAGCGTGCCGCGGTATTCGCGCATTTGTTCGGGTGTTAAGTCGTCCACATAGGCTTTGCCGTCTTTAATCAAACCGACGGCGTAGTCAAACAGTTGGTCGAAATAGTTGGACGCATACCGCGCTTCGCCCGCCCAATGAAAGCCCAGCCATTCAACGTCTTCTTTGATGGAATTGACGTATTCGTCGTTTTCTTTTTCGGGGTTGGTGTCGTCGAAACGCAGGTTGCATTGCCCATCAAACACATACGCCAAGCCGAAATTCAGGCAGATGGATTTGGCGTGTCCGATGTGCAGGTAGCCGTTGGGCTCGGGGGGAAAGCGGGTGTGGATGGCGGCGTGCGTGCCCGTTTTGAGGTCGTCTTCGATGATGGTGCGGATGAAGTGGTTGTCGGCAAATTGGTCTTTGGTCAGCATGGTGGTCTCACAAATGATTTTCAGGCTGCCTTTGAACTGTGATGCAGCCTGAAAACGGTCAATGAAATGGGAGCGAATTGTACCCGAAAGCAGCCGTTTTGTGGGCTTGGCAAACCGCTCTAAAATAATCTGCGCCGGATGCGAAAAACCGCTTGCGTTGCCCCCTGTTTTTGCGTTTAATCGCGCCTGTTTTCCAAGCCTTTTATTGACCCTAGGCGTGCTTAAAACCACGCCCTTTTTATTTAGGAACCAACATGAACAAAACCCTGCTTGCCAGCATGCTCGCCGCCTTATTCTTGGGTGCGTGCAGCGGTTCGGACAACCAAGACCAGTCGGCTGCTGTCGCGTCCGAATCCGCGCAAAAGAACAACGCTGCCACCAGCCAACTGAATCTTTACGTTTGGTCTGATTATGTAGACCCCGACACCATCACCGAATTTGAAAAAAACAATTCAGTTGAAGTGACCCAAGCGTTTTATGACAGCAACGAAGTATTGGAAGCCAAAGTTTTAACGGGCAAATCAGGCTTTGACCTCGTCGCCCCATCCATCGCCAACGTCGGACGGCAAATCAAAGCGGGCGCGTATCAGGAAATCGACAAAAGCCAAATCCCCAACTACAACAACATCGACCCCGAGCTGCTCAAACTGATGGCGCAAGTGGACGCGGGCAACAAATACGCCGTCCCCTATTTCTGGGGCATTAACACTCTGGCCATCAACAAAAAACTCGTCGCCAAAGCCCTCGGCACAGACCAACTGCCCGCCAACGAATGGGATTTGGTTTTCAACCCCGAATACACCAGCAAACTCAAACACTGTGGCATCAGCTTTTTTGACAGCCCCACCGAACAATTCCCACTCGTGCTCAAATACATCGGTAAAGACCCCAACAGCAACGACAAAGCCGATTTAGAAGCCGCCGCTGCCGCCATGCGCAAAGTGCGCGCCGATGTGCGCCTGTTTAGCTCATCGGGCTACATCAACAATCTCGCGCAAGGCAATTTATGCGTTGCCATCGGCTACGGCGGCGATTTGAACATCGCCAAACGCCGCGCCGCCGAAATCGGCAACAACGACATCCAAGTGCTCACCCCCAAAACAGGCGTAGGCATCTGGATAGATTCGTTCATGATTCCCAAAGACGCCAAAAACGTTGCCAACGCGCATAAATACATCAACTACACGCTCGATGCCAAAGTCGCCGCCAAAAACGGCAATTTTGTAACCTACGCCCCGGCCAGCCAAGGCGCGCGCGCCCTGATGGACAAAACGCTTGCCGACGACCCGTCCATTTTCCCCAGCCCCGAAACCAAAGCCAACAGCTTTGTGGTGCTGCCCAAAACGCCCGAAACCGTCAAACTGCAAACCCAGCTTTGGCTCAACCTCAAAACCAAACGCTAAATCCGCCCAGCAGGCATCTTGTGACACAGATGCCTGTTTTGCCTGTGTTTAGGCAGCCTGAAAACGGGTTTTGTTCATCTCAACCTCGTCGAACTTCGTTTCAGGCTGCCTCATCCCCCCAACACCGCCATGAATCCCCTCATCACCCACCTGCGCCCCGCCAAACACGAAGACTGCCACACCATCTACGAACTGCACCGCCTATCCGTGCGCCACACCTGCATCAAAAGCTACAACCAAGAAATCCTAGACGCATGGCTCAGCCAGCTCAATCCCAACGGCTACGCCGCCGCGCTGGACAACCCGCACAAAACCATGTGGGTAATCGAATACAAAAACCGCATCGGCGGCTTTTTCCTGCTGGACACCCAAGAAGCCCTGCTGGACGCGCTCTATGTCCATCCCTTCTTACAAAACAACGGATTAGGCACAGCCATGCTGCAACGCGCCGAAAAACTCAGCACCGCCGCCAATTTAAGCGTGCTCAAAGTGTACGCATCCATGAATTCCGTTAATTTCTACGCCCTTAACGGCTACGAAGCGCTTGGCGAAGCCATTATGCCGTTTAACCAAAACATCGCCACGCGCTGCATGCTGATGCGAAAATTTCTACAATAAAAACAAACCAATCTTTGCGAACCGCGAGCGCCAAGATTGACAAAACCTAACCGCACCTATATCATCGCGCACTTTCCTTCTTGGAGTAATGGCTGAGAGGCTGAAGGCACACCCCTGCTAAGGGTGCATGTGGGCTTAAACCTGCATCGAGGGTTCGAATCCCTCTTACTCCGCCAAATATAAAACGACGCTGGTTTATTTCAGCGTCGTTTTTGTTTTGCCTAATCCAAAATTTCGCCCGCGATGCTTTTCAGGCTGCCTCATTGTCATATAGATATAGGCAGCCTGAACCCTTATTTATTATCTTTATTTATTGCATCTGCACCGAGCCGCGCACCGTTTGCCGCACCGTCCGCACGCCCGCATCCAAGTCCATCGGCATCGCCGCATCCATTGCCTTCGCGCTGCGCGCAAAACTTTCCGCCATCATGGGCGCTGCTGCCATGCCCTCCTCCCCGTTTTCAAACGACTGATGCAATTCCACGCGCACAATCTTGTAGTTTGCAAACCCCAGCGTGCGGCTCACCTTCTGCGCCCGCGTGCGAAACGACCGCAACGCCTGCTCGCTTGCCTCATCCACCGCCGCCGCATATTTTTTCGGCGACACGCTAAACGACACATCGCCCAACATCGCATCCTGCTGGCTATCTGCCACCAGCTTGCTCAGCGCCGCAAAATCCGTACTTTTCACATAAATATCCGCCGAATCCGTCCAGCCCTTAATCCCCACGCGTTTTTCATCATATTCTGGATAAACACTGCGGCTGCCCGATTCCACCTCAAACGCCTGATTGCCTTTCGCCCGCGCCAGCACCGCGTTCACGCGCTTGGTAACCTTATTGCTCACCGCCTCGCGCGAAGCTCCCGATTCCACCACGCGCAGCGTAACCGACATCGTGTCGTTGGGCACGCGCACGCTCGCGCTTTCGGAAAACTCCGCCACGTTGTAATGCAACTCTTCCGACATCGCGGGCGCAGCCAAACCCAAAGCCGCAAGCAAAACCCATTTCTGAAACATCATCAAACACTCCTAATAAAGATACAAAAAAGCCGTTTAGGCAGCCTGAAAAGCACAAAGTTACAACGAAACGCATTATACAAAGCGAAACCGCCAAAAACCATACAGTGCATTCTGAAAACATGATATTATCCGCCGCTTCAAAATTAAGCGCTCCGCTAAAACAAAAGGATAACAACCATGGCAAAGCTCACCGAAAAAGACATTCTCGCATGGGACGGTCCGGAAGAAGACTACATGAACGCGCAGCATCTGGAATTTTTCCGTAACCTGCTCAGCCAGCAGCAAGACGAAATCATCAACAAAGCCGATGCCACCACCGACCGCATGCAACACGACACCGCATCCGCCGCCGACCCCGCCGACCGCGCCAGCCAAGAAGAAGAATACGCCCTAGAACTGCGCGCCCGCGACCGCGAACGCAAACTGCTCGCCAAAATCCAAGCCGCGCTGCGCGAAATCGACGAAGGCGAATACGGCTTCTGCCACGACACCGGCGAACCCATCGGCTTAAAACGCCTGCTCGCCCGCCCCACGGCAACCCTATCCGTTGAAGCGCAAGAACGCCGCGAACGCTTAAAAAAACAATTTGCCGATTAAGCCCACACCCGATAACGCGATTATCGGGTGTTGTGTTTTCGCCCCGCCAAACCGCATTTCAGGCTGCCGAACCCTGTTTTGATTAAGCCTGAGGCAGCCTGAAAACGACGTTACAAAGCCAAACCCATCCACGCAACAATAATCCCAACAACAACCATGACCGCACCCAACCACTATGAAAACTTCCCCGTCGGCTCCATCCTGCTCCCGCGCCGCCTGCGCCGCCCCATTCACGCCGTTTACGCCTTTGCCCGCACCGCCGACGACATCGCCGACGAAGGCAACGCCACGCCCGCCGAACGCCAAGCCCAATTAGCCGCGCTCAAAGCCGAATTAGACCGCATCGCCGAGTGCCAAGCCCCGCAAACCCCGCTGATGCAACGGCTGCACCGCCAAGCCATCGCACCATTTGCGCTGCCGCTCAAACCCTTTTACGACCTCCTTTCCGCCTTCGGGCAAGACACCGAAAAAACGCGCTACCAAAACTTCGCCGAGCTGATTGACTACGCGCGCCGCTCCGCCAACCCCATCGGGCGCATCATCCTCCAACTTAACGGCACCACTGACCCCTATCACCTCGCCCAAAGCGACGGCATCTGCACCGCCCTGCAACTCATCAATTTTTGGCAAGACATCGCGCTAGACTGGCAGAAAAACCGCGTTTATCTGCCGCAAGACGACTTGATGAAATTCCAAGTGCGCGAGCAAGACATCGCGCAAGGCAAAATCACCCCGCAACTGCGCCAACTCATCGCCCACCAATGCAGCAAAACGCACAAAATCCTGCACGCAGGCGCGCCGCTGGGCAAAGCACTCACGGGGCGCATCGGCTTTGAAATCCGCATGATTATTTTAGGCGGCAACCGCATTTTGGAAAAAATCGCCGCCAATCAATACGATGTGTTTCAACACCGCCCCACGCTGAATTGGAAAGACTGGCTGCACATTGTGAAACGCGCGTGGCAGAAAAAATAAGCCGCCTGCAAAATGAACTGAATGGCATGACCCAAACGGGCGAAGCTGAAACAGCATTCAACGGCTGTTCCGGCTTCGCCCGTTTTCAGGCTGCCACAATGTCGGATAAATACACCCCAAAAGCAAACATCCATGTATGTTGATATATGCCTACACCCCCGCAATCCACGCAACAAAAGCATAAAATGTTGTATTTCAATAAAATCAGCAGCAAATTTAGCATAATCCGCCCCGTTATCAGCTTGACAGGTATGAAATAAAAATACATAATATGCCCCATCCAGTCGCACACGCGGTTGGATATTTCTCCTCTATTTTCTCCTTTGTAGATTCGCGCTCGTTGCAAAACGAGCGCATTTTTTTGCCTGCATGACAGCAACAAGGCAGCCTGAAAACGGGTTCACACGCTTCGGCGAAGCAAACCCGTTTTCAGGCTGCCTTGGGCTTTTTGGGCGCAATCCCGCGCCACACCCGTTTTTCAATATCTTGCCATATCAGGCTCAATTTCCTGCGCCCACGCCGCTATGCCGCCCGCCAAGTTATACAGTTCTTCAAAGCCCGCGTGTTCCAAAAAGCGGGTAACGTTTAGGCTGCGCAAGCCGTGGTGGCAATAGACGATAATCGCCACGCCGTCGGGCAGTTCGTTTTGCCGCAGGGGGACGAGGTTCATGGGGATGTGCGTGCTGTTGGCGATTTGGCAGATTTGGGTTTCGCCTTCTTCGCGCACGTCAAGCAGGAGTGTGTCGGGGCGTTGTTGCAACAGGGTTTGGACTTGTTGCGGAGTCAGTTGGGTAATCATAAGGCAGCCTGAAAAGCGTAAAAGGGGGCAAGTTTAGCGCAAAAGAGGCGTGAAATCTGCGTTTTTTGGCGTGTGCAATGGTGCGCGGTAACAATAAAAAATAGTTCGGACTACGAACCGCCGCTCCGTTTTCGGTTTCAGGCTGCCTTTATACCACGCGGATTGAGGCAGACTGACATGCGTATTTGCATCCCAAAAAACGCTTGCTGCGCTGAAAACAAGGCGATGCCACTTTTTTAGCGCAACATTTGCCTATCCACCATGGTTTAACGGTTTTCAGCGGCAGGATTTGTTGATAACATGCCAAACTACATCGCACTACATTTCAGGCAGCCTGAACCGCCGTACAGCGCAGCCAAACCGAAAACCATCACACGCAAGGAGCACTTCATGTCTTCATCTACCCTTATCCCCAAACTGCAAGAAATCGTCGGCAGCCAATATGTGCTAACCGACCCCGCGCAAACGCTGCCTTTCCGCGAAGGCTACCGCTTCGGCTCGGGCAACGCGCTCGCCGTAGTGCGCCCCGCCACGCTGTTGGAGCAATGGCGCGTGCTGCAAGCCTGCGTGGAAGCAGGCGTCATTGTAATCAGCCAAGCCGCCAACACAGGGCTAACAGGCGGCTCAACCCCCAGCGGCAACGATTACGACCGCGACATCGTTATCATCAACACCATGCGCAACGACGGCATTCAGCTCATCAACAACAACGAACAAGCCGTTTGCCTACCCGGTTCAACGCTCAACAAACTGGAATTGCTGCTCAAACCGCTCGGGCGCGAACCGCACAGCGTTATCGGCTCATCGTGCATCGGCGCGTCTATTGTGGGCGGCGTGTGCAATAACTCGGGCGGTGCGCTGGTGCAACGCGGCCCCGCCTACACCGAAATGGCGTTGTACGCACAAATCAACGCCGCGGGCGAATTGGAATTGGTGAACCATTTGGGGATTGATTTGGGCGACACGCCCGAAGAAATTTTAACCAACTTGCAAGGACATCATTACCAACGCAAAGACATCAGCGCAGGCGGCAAAGGGCACGACCACGCCTATTGCAACCATGTGCGCGAAATTGATGCCGACACGCCCGCTCGCTTCAACGCCGACCCCGCGCGGCATTACGAAGCGTCGGGCAGCGCAGGCAAACTCGCCGTGTTCGCCGTGCGCCTAGACACCTTCCCCGCCGAAACGCAAACCGCCGTGTTCTACATCGGCACCAACGACACCAACGTGCTCACGCAAATCCGCCGCGATATGCTCGGCAGCTTCAAAACGCTGCCCGTGTCGGGCGAATACATCCACCGCGAAGCGTTTAACATCGCCGAAGTGTATGGCAAAGATATGTTTTACGTGATTAAACACGCCGGCACGCACAACCTGCCCAAACTCTTCGCCGCCAAAGACAAAGCCGACCGCATCGCCAAAAAAATCCCCTTTCTGCCGCAGCATTTTGCCGACCGCTTCTTGCAATTCGCATCCAAACTTTTGCCGCAGCATCTGCCGCAAATCATGCTAGATTACCGCGACCGCTACGAGCATCATTTAATCGTAAAAGCAGGCGGCGACGGCGTAGCCGAAACGCGCGACTATTTGCGCCAATTTTTCAGCGATCCGAACAAAGGCGGCTATTTTGAATGCGATGCCGCGCAAGCGCAGGCGGCCATGCTGCACCGTTTTGCCGTGGCCAGCGCAGCCGTGCGCTATCGCGCGGTGCATCACAATGAAGTGGAAGACATTGTTGCGCTGGACATCGCGCTGCGCCGCAACGACCGCGACTGGCTGGAAGTGCTGCCCGAAAGCATCAACGGCAAACTGAGCCACAAGCTGTATTACGGGCATTTTTTCTGCCACGTTTTCCACCAAGATTACATCGTGAAAAAAGGCAATGACTGCATGGCGTTGGAACACGAAATGTGGCATCTGCTGGACGAGCGCGGCGCGCAATATCCTGCCGAGCATAACGTGGGACATTTGTATGTGGCGAAACCCGAGCTGAAATCGTTCTATCGTCGGCTTGACCCGACCAACAGCTTTAACGTGGGCATCGGGCAAACCAGCAAGAAAAAGGGATGGGACGAATAGCGCAATGCGGTTAAGGCAGCCTGAAAACGGTATTTTGTGTTTTCAGGCTGCCTTAGCCCGTTTGAATGATGATGAAAGGCAGCCTGAAACGGCTGCGCCCCGCCAAACAAAAACAGCCAAAGCGCATTGCCTTGGCTGTTTTTTTAACGAAGATTAATGGGCCGCAGGTGCTTGCGGTGCAGTTTTTGCTGCGGGCACGGCTTGTTGTGGTGCGGGGGCAGTTTCCATGGTTTGCGGTGCGTCGTGGGCAACGGATTTACCTTTCGCAGCCTTGCCTTTGAAGGCTTTGCCTTGTGTTTTTGCAACTGCCGGGTTCGCGCCTTTATGCAGTGCTTTGCCTGCGTGTGCGGCAACGGGCGCGGCAACGGCGGCAAAAGAAGCGGTGAGTGCTAAGAGTGCGAGAACTTTTTTCATAAGTACATCCTTAATATGAGTTTTCAAAAACACTTGACCTTGATGAGCATTAATCCCAATCAAGGCCAAGTGCAGGCAGTCTAACAAGGCAAATCCGCGCTGTCAGCCCACTTTAAAAAATCAAACGTTTCTTTTCAGGAATTAATCACTGTAAAGACGGGCGAAGCGCAACAGCTTGTTTACAAGATAACGCATTGAAATACGAGAAACAAAAGGCAGCCTGAAATGTTAGGCCGGGCGCAAAATGCAGTAAGCTTATATAAGATGTGCAAACCGCTGCGTTTTGCCCGCAAAAAAGGGCGGAACAATCCACCCTTTTGCGTTTTCAGGCTGCCTATTTTGCTGTCGGCTGCCCTTTCACAATGCTCAACCCTGCGGAAATCAAGCCGCCCAAATCCGCCACGTTGGCGGGCATGATGACGGTGTTGCTTTCTTTGGCGAGCTTGGCAAACGCTTCCACATATTGCTCCGCCACTTTCAGCTTCACGGCTTCATCGCCGCCCGGTTCTTGGATGGCGGCGGCAACGGTGCGGATGGCATCGGCGCTGGCTTGGGCAACAAGGCGCAGGGCTTGCGCTTCGCCCTCGGCGCGGTTGATTTGCGCCACTTTTTCGCCCTCGGAAGCGTTCATCGCGGCTTGCGCTTCGCCTTCGGATTTTTTGATTTCGGCTTCGCGCTCGCCCGTTGCCAAGTTGATTTGCTCAATTTTCAAACCTTCGGATTGGGCGATGCGGGCACGTTTTTCGCGCTCGGCGGTGATTTGCGCCTGCATGGAGCGCAGGATTTCTTGCGGTGGCACTAAATCTTTGATTTCGTAGCGCAATACTTTCACGCCCCACGACACAGCGGCTTCATCCAGCGCGGCGACTACGGTGCGGTTGATGTCGTCGCGTTCCTCAAAAGTTTTGTCCAATTCCATGCGCCCAATCACCGAGCGCAGGGTGGTTTGGGCAAGCTGGGTGATGGCGAGGATGTAGTTGCTGGAACCGTATGACGCGCGTTCGGGGTCGGTTACTTGGAAATACAAAATGCCATCCACCGTAAGCTGCGTGTTGTCGCGCGTGATGCAGACTTGGCTGGGCACATCCAGCGGGATTTCTTTGAGCGAATGGCGGTAGGCAACACGGTCAAAAAAGGGGACGAGTATGCTCAACCCAGGGGCGAGCGTGGCGTGGTATTTGCCCAGCCGTTCAACGATGTGCGCTTCTTGCTGCGGCACAACTTTAAACGCTTTGAAGCCGATGATAATCAGGGCAATCAGGATAATAACGGGGAGCGTGAGGGTGGTGAGTGGCATAAGGTTTCCTTTCTTGGGTGGGGTTGGGGGATGAGGGGCTGTTTATATGATTTTCAGGCTGCCTTTAAGCCCTGTGCCCATGCCCATAGGCAGCCTGAAAACGCATTGGCGTTGATTAAGAAGCTGTATTCACATTTTCATAGGTAGATTTGATGGCATAAAAGCGCAGCAAGGTTGGACACCTTGCGGGCATGTTTAACGCGGTTGCCGCGTTTTTAGGGCACAAAAGATACCTATGAAAATAGTGAATGCAGGTTCTAAGCCAACGGTTCAATCAGCAAAGTGATGCCGTCTTTGCCGCAGATGCGCGCGTTGTCGCCCATTTGAAAATCGGCATGCGGGCGCACGGCGCGGGCTTCCCATGTGGTGCCGCGATAAAACACGCGCCATGCGCCGCCTGATAACGGCTGCTCAATTTGCACCACGCTGCCGATGTCTAAATCGTTGTGCGCGTGCAAGGTTTTGTTTTTGGGCGATTTGCCGTGCAAACGGTAAACGTATAACGTGCCCACCGCCGACAAAAACGCCGCCACCAGCATACTCGCCACCGCGCTGGCGTTGAACAGCCACGCGGTTATCCCCGCGCCTGCCAATGCGGCGGATAACACCAACAAATACACCGTGCCGCTGAACAGTTCCAACACAAAAACGGCAACAGCGGCAATCAGCCAATAAGTCCAAAGAGCCATGATTTTTTCCTTTTTGGATTGCGTTGAGATGGGGTTTCGCTTGGCAAACGCGGCAAACCCGTTTTCAGGCTGCCCTAGTGCGTAGATATTAGGCTTCCGCCACTTCCACGCTGTGCGTAATCGGCGCGATTTTGCTCATCATCACGCACGCCGAGCAATCGTGCGCCAGCGAATCGGCGATGATTTTGCTCACTTGCGCCGCATCCAAACCGCGCCCAATCACTTGATAATGCACATGAATTTTGGTGAATACCTTAGGCGCAGTTGCCGCACGTTCCGCTTCCACGCTCACAATACAATCCACAAAGCCCGCCTGCGTGCGCAACGCGCCCGCCACATCCACGCTGGTGCAGCCCGACATCCCCATCAGCATCACTTCCAATGGGCTAGCGCCGCGCTTCCAGCCCTCGGCGGCGGGCGTGCCATCCATTACAATGCTGTTGCCGTGTTCGTTGGCGGATACAAAAGTTTTATTGCTTAACCATTGGGTTGTGATTTTCATGATTTTCCTTTTCAGACAATTATTTGAACGAAGGGCATCCCCGCGCGAGCCGTTTAGCGCCCATTTTGCTTTTTCAGGCTGCCTTTTGTGCCGCGCCAATCAACGCCACCCCCAGCAGCATCGGCAACACCGCCCCGCCCATAAACACCAGCAGCCACAGCATCAGGTTATCCGCCAGATTGCGCAGCAGCTTAAAGTAGCCCCAAGCATAAAGCCCCATTATCACGCCAGCGGCAATCATCGCCGGCAGCGATGCGCCAACGCTTAACAAAAACACAATCACGCCGTAAGTCAACGCCCACTGCCAAGTGCGCGAAGTTTCCTGAAATGTATCTTGCAGCTTGCCGAAAATCAGCAGAATCAATGCACCAAACATTTCGTTCTCCTTATTCGCTTGACTGCCATCACAGCCAAGTGTAATTTAACACAAATTCACATAGTTAGGCAGCCTGAAAGCCTAACTTTACAGTATTTTTCAGGCTGCCTCGGCAAACCACAACCCATTGTTCCCATTAGGAGAAAACCATGTCCCAATCATTTGACGTTGCCGTTATCGGCGCAGGGCCGGGCGGCTACATCGCAGCCATCCGCGCCGCGCAGCTGGGCTTCAAAACCGTGTGCATCGACGCGGGCAAAAACAAAACGGGCGATGCGCCTGCGCTGGGCGGCACTTGCCTGAACGTGGGCTGCATTCCGTCCAAAGCC
>CAUQDE010000025.1:0-11840 GCA_963516425.1 uncultured Kingella sp. | reverse complement strand
TGTCCAAAGCCATGCTGCTTGCCGACGACGACAAGATTACCGACAGCACGATTACCTCGCAGATTTTGCGGCGGTAGGCAGGCGGTTTTGCCCCGCAAACGCGATAAAGGCAGCCTGAAAACGAGTCTGACCGTTTTCAGGCTGCCTTTATGTCACATCCGCGCCAACGCGGCCTAAAAACGCGCACGCTGCTATAATGAACGCTTACCGTTTCAAAAAACCATTGTCAGCAGGAACCGCAATGTCTCCCCAAATCCGTCTTGCCGCCTTAGCCGCGCTCACCCTACTTCTAACCGCCTGCCCCACCACCATGCCGAGCCGGCAAGGGCAAAGCAGCCACACACACAACAACACCCCCGCCCCCTACAACCCCAATCTTGCCACAGGCAATGCCGTATCGCACGGCACCACCTTGCAACCCACAGGCAGCAGCGCAACCTATCGCGCCGTATCCTTTCAAGAACTGCCGCAATGGAACGAACAAAGTTTCGGCGAAAGCCTCGCCGCCTTCCAAAAAAGCTGCCTGAAACTCGCCAACCAAGCCAAATGGCAATACACCTGTGCCCGCGCCAACCAAACCGCGCGCAACACCGCCGCCGCCAAAGCCTTTTTTGAACAAAACTTCACCCCGTGGCAAGTGAGCGAAAGAGGGCAAGCCAGCGGCAAAATCACAGGCTACTACGAACCCGTGCTGCACGGCGACACGCGCAACACCGGCGCGGCGCGCTTCCCCATCTACGGCATCCCCAGCGATTTCGTCTCCATCCCCCTTCCCGCCAACCTACGCAACAGCAAAGCCAGCGTGCGCGTTGCCCCCACAGGCAACAACCGCGGCGCGATTCAAAGCAACGGCGCATACATCGCCAACCTCGCCCAATTTCCCATCACCGCCCGCACCACCGCGCTCAAAGGGCGGTTTGTTGGCAACCAGTTCGTGCCCTATTTTACCCGCGCCCAAATCAACGCAGGCGCGCTGAACGGACGCGCGCCCATCCTAGGCTACGCCAACGACCCCGTGGAACTGTTTTTCATGCACATCCAAGGCTCGGGCAGGCTGCGCACGCCCGCAGGCAATTTTGTGCGCCTCGGCTTTGCCGACAAAAACGAATACCCCTATGTTTCCATCGGGCAATATATGTCCACCCGCGGCTATTTGCCGCTGGCGCAAACCTCCATGCAAAACATCAAATCATGGATGGGCAAAAACCCCAACCGCCTCGCCGAAGTGCTCGGGCAAAACCCCAGCTACGTTTTCTTTAAAGTGCTGGACGGCTCGTCCGACCAAGGGCCTGTGGGCGCGTTGGGCGTGCCGCTTACCGGCGGCTATTCGGGCGCGGTGGACAAACACCACATCACGCTCGGCGCGCCGCTTTTCTTGGCGACTTCGCATCCTGCCAACGCCAACGCCGGCCTAAACCGCCTGATTGTCGCCCAAGACACAGGCAGCGCGATTAAAGGCGCGGTGCGCGTGGATTATTTTTGGGGCTACGGTGATGAAGCGGGGCAGCTGGCAGGGCGGCACAACGCCACGGGCTATGTGTGGCAACTGCTGCCGCTGGGCGTGTTGCCGACTTACCAGCCGTGAGCCGGATTGTCGCGCCAAACGTTTTCAGGCTGCCTTTGTTGAACATGCAAAGGCAGCCTGAAAACATGGGGCGCAGGCAAAGCAAACTGTATCGCAGTTTAAACGGGCGCACAAAAAATTCAGGCTGCCTAAAACGCGATAACACGTTCTAGGCAGCCTGAAAACCGATACGGCTAATTAATGCCACTTATGCACTTGGCTGCCAATCACGCCGCCCAATGCCGCGCCGCCCAAAGTGGAGCCGGTGTCGCCGCCGATGAGCGAGCCTGCCGCGCCGCCGATTACCGCGCCGGCAGCGGTGTTGCGTTGCTGCGTCGTCATGCTGTTGCACGCGCTTAAACCCACAGCCAAAGAGGCAACAAACAGAATATTCAAAACAGATTTTTTCATGATTTTGTCCTTTCACAAGGTGTTTATGCGGCGCGAATGCAACCGCATCGCAGCCATCTTATAGGCAACCCGAGCATTTGGCAACGGCGAACCCGCTCTTTTGCGGTAACTTAAAAAACGTTGCGCTTGCTTAAAGATTGGTTAAGCCGCCTTAACCCGATTGGCGCGCGGCAAACAAGCGCCGCCGCAGAGGCAGCCTGAAAATACAGTTGGTTAAACGCGATGATACGGCGTTGCCGCCTTGTCTCAATTTTCATCAGCCATACACTCCTTAACGCTTCTTAAAACATCTTATCCGTTTCTTGCCAATTGCCACCCCGCCCCCTATACTGCCCCGCACAACCACGCGCAACAACATTCTGTTTTCTTCGCATTATCAATTGCTAACCCAAAGAGGCCCGCATGGAAAAAAACACCAGCCACGCCAAAGTTCACCCCCCGGCGGAACACAAAACCGATTTCATCCACGACGACACGCAGCAAAACCTGCCCGAAAACCTATCGCTCAAAAGCGCGCAGCCCACGGCAACCAGTTGGCGCGGCGTGCTGTTTACGCTGATGGCGGCGGCGATAAGTTTTGCGGCGTATTGCCTCCTGCCCTACGACAACAACGCCAACAAAGGTTTGGCGATTTTGTTATTCGTGGGACTGCTGTGGCTCACCGAAGCGGTGCACATCACGATTACCGCGCTGCTGGTGCCCGTGCTCGCGGTGGTGTTCAAAATCCCCAACATGAACACCGGCGCGGCGCTGGCAGGCTTTGCCGACCCTGTTATTTTTGTTTTTTTCGGCGGCTTTGCCCTTGCCAGCGCGTTGCACATCCAGCGGCTGGATAGAAAAATCGCCTTGCAGGTCATCGCCTTGTCGCGCGGTAGCCTGTTTACCGCGGTGATGCTGATTTTTGCCGTAACCGCGTTTCTTTCCATGTGGATCAGCAACACCGCCACCGCCGCCATGATGCTGCCGCTTGCCATGGGGCTGATGTCGCATCTGGACCCCGAAAAAGACCGCCGCACGTTTGCCTTTGTGTTGCTGGGCATCGCTTATTGCGCGGGCATCGGCGGCATGGGCACTTTGGTGGGGTCGCCGCCCAACGCCATCGCCGCCAAAGCCTTGGGGCTGGATTTCACCGGCTGGATGGGCTACGGCTTGCCGATTATGCTGGTGTTGCTGCCCATGATGCTGGTTTCGCTGTTTGTGGTGTTGCGCCCGCAATTTTCTGCCGGCACGGTGCAGGCGCAAACCGAAGACATCCCGTGGAATCTGCACCGCGTGCTAACCGTGCTGATTGCGCTGGGCACGGCGTTGGCGTGGATGCTGAGCGGCAAAATCGGCAAGGCAACGGGCATCGCTTCGATTGACAGCATCATCGCGCTGATTGCCGCCGCGCTGGTGGTGGTATTTGGTACGGTGGGCTGGCGCGAAGTGGCGCGCAACACCGATTTGGGCGTGTTGTTTTTGTTTGGCGGCGGCATTGCATTGAGCAGCATGATGAACCATTCGGGCGCATCCGCCGCGCTGGGCAACGAAGTCGCCCGTTTGCTCAGCGGCGCGCCGCACGGCGTGGTGATTGTTGCCGTTACCACCTTCATCATCCTGCTCACCAATTTCACCAGCAACACCGCCTCCGCCGCGCTGCTGGTGCCGATGTTTGCCAGCATTGCCGCGCAGATGGGGCTGCCCGAGCGCGTGCTGGCGCTGGTGATTGGTATCGGCGCGTCGTGCGCGTTTATGCTGCCGGTTGGCACGCCGCCCAACGCGATTGTGTTTGCCACGGGCAAAATCCGCCAGCGCGATATGGTGGGCGCGGGCTTGATGCTGAGCGTGCTGAGCATCGCCGCGATTTCGGTGTGGGCGTATTGCTTTTTGATGTAAGACCTGTGGTTTTAGCTTCGCTGAAACTCACTTCGTTCGTTTTCAGGCTGCCTACTTGTGCCCGCCTGACAAGGCAGCCTGAAAAGCTATAATCCTCCTTTTTATCACCGTTTCATTTGTAGCCATGATTACCGTAAACTGCCCCACCTGCCACGCGCTCGTTCAATGGCAGCCTGAAAACGAATACCGCCCCTTTTGCAGCGAACGCTGCAAGCTGATTGACCTGGGCGCATGGGCGGATGAACAACACGCCTTGCCCGCGCTGCCCGAAACGCCCGAAGAATGGGATGCCTTGCACCATGACTGATTACATCGTGCTACCCGGTCATGCGGGCGTGGACGAAGCGGGGCGCGGCTGCTTGGTGGGCAGCGTGTTTGCCGCCGCCGTGATGCTGCCCGCGCATTATGATTTGCCCGGCTTAACCGATTCCAAAAAACTCAGCGAAGCCAAGCGCGACGCGCTGGCGGCGCAAATCAAACGGCAGGCAACCGCATGGGCGGTGGCATCCGCCAACCCTGCCGAAATCCAACGGCTGAATATTTTGCACGCCACCATGCTTGCCATGCGCCGCGCCGTTGCCGCGCTGCCGAGGCAGCCTGAAAAAGTGTGGATAGACGGCAACCGCGTGCCGCCCGATTTGGCGGTGCCCGCCGAAGCGGTGGTGAAAGGCGATGCCAAAATCGCCGCCGTTTCCGCCGCGTCGATTCTCGCCAAAACCGCGCGCGATGCCGAAATGTATGCCCTGCACGAGCGGCATCCCGAATACGGCTTCGCGCAACACAAGGGCTACGGCACGGCGGCGCATCTGGCGGCGCTGCAACGCTATGGCGCGTTGCCCGAGCATCGGGCGGATTTTGCGCCGGTGAAGCAGATTTTGGCGCAAGGGCGGCTGTTTGGCTGACGGCTGAACCATCAGGCAAAAGCAGCCTGAAACCGAGGGATACACGGTTTCAGGCTGCCTTTTGTCTGCCCGAACTTGCCTGTTTGGGCTGCGCCGAAACCCGCTGCGCCCGTTTGGGCTTCGTTGCGGCCTGCGGTTTTCAGGCTGCCCTGACGCGCGGGCGCAATGCGGGTAAAATCCGCGTTTTCCAACCCGCCATAAAGGAAGCATCATGTCCAAACTGACCCCCCGCGAAATTCTCACCGCCAGCCCCGTTGTGCCCGTGATGGCGATTGACGATTTGTCCACCGCCGTTGATTTGGCGCACGCCTTGGTGGCAGGCGGCATCCGCACGCTGGAAATCACGCTGCGCACGCCCGCGGGCTTGGATGCCATCCGCCTGATTAAAAAGGAAGTGAAGGGCGCGATTGTGGGCGCGGGCACAGTCATCAACGAAAAACAACTGAAAGCCGTTGCCGATGCGGGCGCGGCGTTCGCCATCAGCCCCGGTTTGCACAAAGCGCTCGCCAAAGCCGGCGACAAGGCGAACATTCCGCTCATCCCCGGGGTTGCCACGCCTAGCGAAGTGCAGCTGGCGTTGGAATACGGCATGGAAACGCTCAAACTGTTCCCCGCCGAAGTGGTGGGCGGCACAGCCATGCTCAAAGCCCTGTATGGCCCGTATGCCAACGTGCGCTTCTGCCCCACGGGCGGCATCACGCTGCAATCCGCGCCCGAATATTTGGCGCTGCCCAACGTGTTGTGCGTGGGCAGCTCGTGGCTCACGCCCAAAGAAGCGGTGAAAAACAAAGATTGGGACGCGATTGTGCGCTTGGCAAAAGAAGCGGCGGCGTTGAAAGCATAACGGCAGCCTGAAAACCCAACCGTTTGGTGTTTCGCCAAACGGTTTTCTGTTAGGCGCGGTTGGTTAAAATGAAATTCGGTTTTCAGGCTGCCCTATCCGCCGACAAAGGCAGCCTGAAACGCAAAAACCCGCTAAAATCCGCCTTATTTTTCGCACAAACCCCTACCATGCAAACCTTATCCATCCTCGGCAGCACAGGCAGCATCGGCGTTTCCACGCTGGATGTGGTTGCCCGCCATCCCGACCGATTCCAAATCTTCGCCCTCGCCGGGCACACCCAAACCGCCAAGCTCGCCGCGCAATGCCGCCAATTTAAGCCGCGCTACGCCGTGGTTGCCGATGAAGCGCACGCTGCCGCGCTGCGCCAACAATTAGGCAGCCTGAAAACCAAAATCAACACCGAAGTCCTGCACGGCAAACAAGCCCTGATTGACATCGCCACCGCAAGCGAAGTCAGCGGCGTGATGTGTGCGATTGTGGGCGCGGCAGGGCTGCCCTCGGCGCTGGCCGCCGCCGCGCACGGCAAAACCATCTATCTGGCGAACAAAGAAACGCTGGTGGTGGCGGGCAGCCTGTTTATGGAAACCGCCCACCAAAACGGCGCCGCCATCCTGCCCGTCGACAGCGAACACAACGCCATCTTCCAAGTGCTGCCGCGCGACTATTCGGGCAGCCTGAACGCGCACGGCATCGCCTCCATCATCCTCACCGCCAGCGGCGGCTCGTTTTTGCACACCGATTTAACCGACTTCCCCGCCATCACGCCCGCGCAAGCGGTCAAACACCCCAATTGGTCGATGGGGCAGAAAATCTCGGTGGATTCCTCCACCATGATGAACAAAGGCTTGGAGCTGATTGAAGCGCGCTGGCTGTTCAACTGCCCGCCCGAGCGGCTGGAAGTGGTCATCCACCCGCAATCGGTGGTGCACAGCATGGTGCGCTATGCCGACGGCAGCGTGCTCGCCCAGCTGGGCACACCCGATATGCGCATCCCCATCGCAAACTGCCTCGGGCTGCCGCAGCGCATCGCATCGGGCGCCGCCGCGCTGGATTTCAGCCGACTTGCCGCGCTCACCTTCCAGCCGCCCGATTTCCAACGCTTCCCCTGCCTGAAACTCGCCTACGACGCGCTCGCCATCGGCGGCGGCGCACCCTGCGTGCTCAACGCCGCCAACGAAATCGCCGTTGCCGCCTTTTTGCGCGGGCAAATCCTGTTCACCGACATCGCCCGCGTGGTGGAACACAGCCTCGCGCAGCACAGCCGTTTAGGCAGCCTGAAAACGCAAACCTTAGCAGACTTGCTCGCCTTGGATAACGAAGTGCGCCACACGGCGGCAGAATTCATCCAATCGGGCAGCCTGAAAACGGGTTTATGAGCTTTTGCGAAGCTAAAACCGTCTAGCGCAATCCGCCATAGCGTAAAAAGGCAGCCTGAAAATGCAAACCAGTTTGGTGTCCAGCCAAACTGGTTTCTTGCCGGATAGATTGGCTTTCAGGCTGCCCAATTCACCGCATCCGTTGAGTGTTGCCTCTCCTTCCCCATCGTGCAGCCGAACGGAGCATGCTTTTTTCGGGAACAAGCGTGCGCTTGCCCGACGACGCGCAAAGCGCGGCTAGTTCGCACGCGCCGAAAAAAGGATGCGCAGAGAGGGAAGTTCGCGCAGCGAACCTGCAACGTCGGGGTCGTCTTTCTTTGCTTACTTTCTTTGACGAAGCAAAGAAAGTAAGTCGCCCGCGCCGCGATAAGGCGCAAAGGTGAACCCCATCACCCCTATCAACCGAAGCACGACCAACACCGTTTTAGCGCCAACAAATTTCGTTTCAGGCTGCCTTTGAGGTTTTGCAAAGGTTTCGGGCAGCCTGAAAGCGGGTTTGTGCGCTTCTGCGAAGCTAAAACCGTTTAGCGCAACCTGCCACAGCGCAAAAAAGGCAGCCTGAAATCCGTTTTCAGGCTGCCTCGGTTTTATCCGCAGCAACAGGTTGCCCCGTTTCCCACAGCGCGCGCTTTTGCGCCGCCGTCATCCGTTTCAGCACCCGTTCCAGCTTGCTCGCCGCGCTGCGGTCCAAACAGCACGCCACAATCCGCATTTCCCGCGCCCGATGGCTGCGGGTGTATTTCGCCCCCTTGCCCGTCAAATGCGCCGCCAGCCGCGCCTGCGGGCGGTTGCTGATGCCCGCGTATAACGCGCCGTTGGCGCACAGCAATAAATAAACACACCAATTCATAACGTTGTCCGATGGTTGGAACGCGCGGATTTTAGCAAAACGGCGGGCGCAACCGGCAGCCTGAAAGCGGGTTTGCGCGCTTCTGCGAAGCCAAACCGTAAAACGGCTTGGCGGCTTGCCAACCGCTTGCTTGCAAGCGTTGCCCGATTCGCCCAACACAAAAGGCAGATAAGCCTATCTGCCTTTGCGAACTGCGGTTCGGCTGCCTTTCGGCTTTGCCGCGCTGCGATGCGCCGCCAGCCGTTTTCAGGCTGCCGCTGTGTTACATCCCGTCGTGGTGATGGTCGTCATGGTGATGGTGGTCATCGTCGTCGTGGTCATGGTCATCATCGCGGTGCACGGAAATCACTTTGCCGGTTTTGGCGTTTACGCGCACTTCGTATTCGCCTTTGCGGTTTTCAATGTCGATTTCGTAGTACGCGCCGTGGTGGCTGCTGCGTTCAAAATCCACATTATCCACTTTGCCGCCGCCCACGCGGGCTTTGGCGATGGAGACGGCTTTGGCGCGGCTGATGTAGCCGCCGCCGTTTTTCGCTTGCGCAGGCAAAGCGGCAAAGCCAAGCGACAGGATGATGCTGGCTAGGATGGTTTTTTTCATGGAACACTCCTTGGGGGTTGCGGCAATCATGCCGGGAAGCGCAGCATTATAAAGTTTTTTTGCCCGGCTGAAATTGAACTCGGGTTAAGGGTGGGTAAAATTGGGAGAGATGGGCGCGGTGAACGGTCTGCGAAGCAAAGTGCCCCGACCAATCTGTTTGCTTTGTTCCGCGCGCTGGTGGATATGCCTGACGACATAGCTTCAAAATACCCCCAAACCATCATCACAATAAACGGCGAAAAAGCAAAGGCGGCCATCGCCAAACCAATCAAAATAAAACGAACAAATAACCTGCTGCCTCCTTCAAACCCCGCTCATGGAAAGCGTGAATGCAGGTGCCAAGATAAAGTAAAATAGCCTTTTCAGGCAGCCTGGAAAGCATTCCGACCATGTATGGCATCATAGACTTCCCCTTATATCTTATCGGCGCGGTTACCATTGTGTTGATACCCGGTCCCAATTCGCTCTATTGCCTTGCCGTTGCCACCCAACAAGGCGCGCGCCAAGCGGCAAAGGTGATGGCCGCCATTTTCTTGGGCGACAGCGTGCTGATTTTATGCGCCGTGGGCGGAGCCGCATCGCTGCTCAAAAGCCACCCCCTATTGTTTGGCGCACTCAAATGCGCGGGCGGCTTATACCTTGCCTATCTCGGCATCAATATGCTGCGCGGCGCATGGGCAGCCCGCCGCCGTACCACAGCCCAAGCCCCCGTCCAAACCCTATCCAACATACACACCCACGACAACGTCTTCCGCCACGCTCTGCTGCTTAGCCTATCCAACCCCAAAGCCACCCTGTTTTTCCTATCGTTTTTTATCCCCTTTGTGAACCCGCAGTATCCCCACCCCGCGCTCAGCTTCTTTATCCTTGCCGCCGTGATGCAAACGCTCAGTATGTGCTACCTAGCTACGCTCGCGCTGGCGGGCGACAAACTGCTCGCCAAACTGCGCCACCAACGTAACCTAGCCGCGCTCGGCGCAGCCACAGTTGGCTTACTCTTTTGCCTGTTTGCCGTTAAACTCTGGCAATCCGTGTTTTTTGATTGACTTTGCCAGCGCACGGCTTGCAAGCAAGCCGTAGGAAGCGCGGGGATAGTTTCAGGCTGCCAAGGGGGCTGCTGGCAATCGGCATTGCGGTGGTATTTTTGGCAAAAAATACCCGCCTGCCGCGTCAAAAATGCTCGCAAGGTGTCCAAACCTTGCTGCGCTTTTTTCCTTGCATTCGGGCATTTTTTACTCAAAAAACCGCTCGCAAGCCGAATGCCAACAGCCCCTTCCCCGCCCGCGCCCAAAGGTAGCCTGAAACCCAAAGGAACCCCCACCATGACCAACGACCACACCCGCATCTACACCCAATGGCACGAATACGCTCAAACCCGCAACACCGAAGCCCTGATTAACCTTTACGCCGATGATGCCCAATTTGAAAGCCCGCTCGTTCCCATCATCATGCAGCAAGACAGCGGCGTGTTGCACGGGCGCACCGAAATTCTCGCCTTTTTGCAAGAAGGCACGCGCCGCCGCCCCAACGAGTTAGTGCGCTGGTATCGCACGGGGCGATATTTTGTCTCGGGCGACACGCTGGTGTGGGAATACCCGCGCCACACGCCCGATGGCAACCAAGTGGACATTCTGGAATTGATGCAAATCCAAAACGGCAAAATCCAATGGCACCGCATCTATTGGGGCTGGTTTGGCACGCAAATGCTGATACAGTTCGCCCAGCGCAAAGCCTAATTGGCAGCCTGAAAGCCGTAGGCTTCAACGAAGTTAAAACCCCTTTTTTCAACCCAACCCAAGGCATCCCATGAGCATCACCTTCACCCAAACCGCCAACGCCGCCGCATCCGCGCAAGCCCTTGCCGATGCCGTCGCCCAAAACCTGCGCGACACCTTGGCAACGCAACCCCGCGCCACGCTCGCCGTATCAGGCGGCAAATCGCCCATCGCCTTTTTCCAAGCATTAAGCCAGCAAGATTTAGACTGGGCGCGGGTCAACATCACGCTGGTGGATGAGCGCATCGTCCCCACCCACCACGCCGACAGCAACACAGGCTTGGTGCGCCAACACCTGCTGCAAAACCGCGCCGCCGCTGCGCAATGGCTGCCGCTGATTGACGATGCCGCCAGCGAAGGCAGCCTGAAAAACACCGCCGATGCCGTCGCCTTTGCCCTGCGCCATTACGCTCAACCCGATGTACTCGTGCTCGGCATGGGCGGCGACGGGCACACCGCCAGCATCTTCCCGCAAGCCCCGCAGTTTGCCGATGCCGTGCGCGCCGACTATCCCCAACCGCTGCTGCACACCAGCCCCATCACCGCACCCCACGAGCGCATCAGCATGACGCTTGCCGCCATCGTCGCCACGCCCCACGTTTATCTCGCCATCGCAGGCGCAGACAAACGCCGCGTGTACGAAGTCGCCGCGCAAGCGCAAACCGCGCAGTATCCCATTAGCTATGTTCTCCACTCCCAAAAGGTAAACGCTCATGTCATCTACAACGACTAACCACCCCCGCCTGATTGCCGACATCGGCGGCACCAACGCCCGCTTCGCGCTGGAAACTGCGCCACAGCAATTTGAACACATTGAAGTGCTGCCCTGCGCCGACTACGACACCATCGTGGATGCCGTAAAAGAATATTTAAAGCGCGTGGGCAACCCCAGCGTGAGCAACGCCGCCATCGCCATCGCCAACCCCATCGTGGGCGATTGGGTGCAAATGACCAACCACCATTGGGCGTTTTCCATAGAAACCACGCGCCAAGCCCTGCATTTAGACAACCTGCTGCTGCTCAACGACTTCACCGCGCAAGCCCTTGCCATCACGCAAACATCCGCCGAAGACTTGGTGCAAGTGGGCGGCGCACAGCCGATTGAACACGCGCCCAAAGCCGTTATCGGGCCGGGCACAGGCTTGGGCGTAAGCGGCTTAATCCCCACGCCCAGCGGCACCTACATTCCGCTGGCAGGCGAAGGCGGACACACCAGCTTCCCGCCGTTTGACGATGGCGAAATCATGGTTTGGCAATACGCCAAGAAAAAATACGGACACGTTTCCGCCGAGCGCTTTTTAAGCGGCGCAGGCTTGATGCTGATTTACGAAGCACTTGCCGAGCGCGAAGGCGTGAAACGGCAAAAACTCTCCCCTGCCGAAATCAGCGAAAAAGCATTAAGCGGCACATCGCCACTCTGCCGACTCACGCTGGATATGTTCTGCGCCATGCTCGGCACAGTCGCTTCCAACCTCGCGCTCACGCTGGGCGCGCGCGGCGGCGTGTACCTTTGCGGCGGCATCATTCCGCGCTTTATTGATTACTTCCGCTCATCGCCGTTTCGCCAACGCTTTGAGAGCAAAGGGCGCTTTGATGCCTACCTTGCCGCCATCCCTGTTTACATTGTGCAAAGCAAATACCCTGG
>CAUQDE010000024.1:0-11919 GCA_963516425.1 uncultured Kingella sp. | reverse complement strand
GTTCAACCAATCCCCGTTTACACGCGGCAGCGGCGGCAATCAGGGCAACGATGGCGACATTATCGAAGGCGATTTTGTGGTGCGAGATGGCAAACCCCAAAGGCAGCCTGAAAAACACCAGCCCGACCTTATTGAGCATAAAAAATAATTTTCAGGCTGCCTCCTGCTTACCTGTTTACAAGGCACAAGGGCAGCCTTGCCCCTTTGTCCAAATCTTTGATTTGGAAATAAGTAAGCATCTAAATCTTTGATTTAGCCATGCGAACTTATGCAAAGCCAAAGGGGTAGTCCGCAGCGCAACGCGCAAGGTAGAAAACCACTCCCATTCACAAACAAGGAAACACCATGACCGAAACCGAATTTATCGCCCACAGCGAAGCCCTGTTCACCCACATCGAAGACAGCTTGGACGACTACGATTTTGACTGCACCCGCGCAGGCAACGTGCTCACCATAGAAGCCGACGACGGCACGCAAATCATCGTCAACCGCCACACACCCAACCAAGAGCTGTGGATAGCGGCCAAAAGCGGCGGCTACCACTTTGCCGAGCGCAACGGACAATGGCTCGCCACCCGCGATGGGCGCGAATTTTTCGCCGTGTTAAACGAAGCGTTGAGCGCGGCAGCGGGGGAGACGGTGGCGATTGAAGCGGTGTAGCAAAGCCATCACGCAAAGGCAGCCTGAAACGCACAGCGGAGTTGCGAAGCTAAAAACAAAAAAGCCGTTTGGTATTACGCCAAACGGCTTTATTACTGGATAAATTGACTTTCAGGCTGCCTAATCCATCGCATCCGTTTACTACTGCCACCCTCTCCCCTACGTCCAGCCGAACGCAGCATCCTTTTTTCGGAAAAAAGCGTGCACTTGTCCGACGACGCACGAAGTGCGGCTAGTTCGCACGCGCCGAAAAAAGGATGCGGAGTGAGGGAAGTTCGCGCAGCGAACCTGCACGTCGGGGTCGCCTTTCTTTTGCTTACTTTTCTTTGGCGAAGCAAAGAAAAGTAAGTGCCCCGCTGGCATGAAGCGCATGGTTAAAGCTACACACAAAGCCAACCACAAAGCTCCAACCCATTTTTCAGGCTGCCTCAATGGTTATTACAAAAAATATCAGGCTGCCTTATCCCTTGCCAAATCCCCAATATCCGCTATAATGCGCGACTTCATTGGCGGGTCTCCTCGCATGGCAATTTTGAGCAACGGGTCAGGGGCGGAAGCCAGCAGCCCACTTAAAAAAACCAGTGCCGAGGGTCAGGCTCGCCACCCCATACACACAATCCTGTTTCCCCGCGAAACAGGATTTTTCATCATTAGAAGACAGCCTGAAAATGCCCCCACTCCACCTCGCCATCGTTGGGCACACCAACACAGGCAAAACCTCCCTGCTGCGCACCCTGCTGCGCGACAGCCAGTTTGGCGACGTGCAAAACGCCGCCGCCACCACGCGCCATGTGGAAACCGCCAGCATCAACATCCAAGACCAGCCCCAAATCCAACTCTACGACACCCCCGGCTTGGAAGACGCAGGCGGCGTATTAGACTGGCTGGAAGCCCACACCACCGCCCAACAAGACGGCATCGACCGCATCAACCAATTTCTCGCCAGCCTCGCAGCCCAAAGCGACTACGCGCAAGAAGCCAAAGTGCTGCGCCAGCTCATCAACAGCGATACCGCGTTATATGTGATTGACGCACGCGAGCCCATCCTCCCCAAATACAAAGACGAACTCACCATCCTATCGTGGTGCGCCAAGCCCATCATGCCCGTGTTCAACTTCACGCAAGGCAGCGACCTTGCCGCATGGCAAGCCACCCTCGCCCGCCGCAATCTGCACGTTATCAGCAGCTTCGACACCGTCGCCTTCGATTTCAACGGCGAAATCCAGCTCTGGCACAACCTCGCCACCATGCTGCCCAGCCGCCAAACCATCGACCGGCTCATCGCCCACCGCCAACAAGAATGGCAGCAGCTCAACCAAACTGCCCACCAAATCATCGCCGAAAGCCTCATCAACATCGCCGCCTACGCCCACAGCAAGCCCGACAGCGAGCCACTAGAAACCGCCCAAGCCACCATGCAAAACACCGTTCGCCAACACGAACGCCACACCCAGCAGCGCCTCAGCCAGCTCTACCGCTTCTATCAAAGCGACTGGGCAACCCCCGGCCAATCCGCCATCCAAGCATTCAGCCAAGACCCTTTTGACACCGAACAGCTCAAAGCCTACGGCATCCGCACCGGCAAAGGTGCAGCCGCAGGCGCGCTCATCGGGCTGGGGCTAGACGCGCTCACCCTCGGCACATCGCTGGGGCTGGGCAGCGCGGTGGGCGGCATCATCGGCGGCATCGCCACCAACTGGCAAAGCCTGTACAACAAAATCAACGGCACCGACACCCTGCACATCGACAACCCCACGCTCACGCTGATTGCCGCCCGCGCCCTCGCCCTGCTCGCCCTGCTGCAAACCCGCGGGCACGCCAGCCAAAGCCCCATCGCCCTGCAACACCCCACCGCCCCGCCGTGGCAGCCTGAAAACCTGCCCGACCCGCTCAAAAAAGCCCGCACCCACCCGCGCTGGTCCAGCCTAAACGGCGAGTTCAACAGCAAAAGCAAAATCCCCGCCGTTGAAAGCCTAGCCCAACAGCTCAGCCGAATCAGCCAGAGGCAGCCTGAAAATGAGCAAAGCGAATTTCAGCGAAATTAAAACGAATGCAACGAACATGGAGCGGCGGCTCGCCACCCTATTCCGCCTTTTCAGGCTGCCCATGGTTGCGCCAACCGTGATGAATACATATTGATTAAAAGCAGCCTGAAAACCCTTCCCCCCCAACCATCGTCTTATTTTTGCCAGCGCAGGCGTTTCGCCGCCTACCACGAGCAGGGTAGGGGCTGTTTATATTGGGTTTGCGAAGCGGATTTTGTGTCAGAAAGCAGGCTATGCAAGGCGCATACCGCAGCAAGGTTGAACACCTTGCGAGGATAGGCAACGCAGCAGAGCCTGTTTTCTGGCACAAAAGCCACCGCAATACCCAATATAAATAGCCCCGCTACCCCTGCACCCCACGCGCAAACCCTTTCAGGCTACCTAACGCCCATCCCCGCGCTCATAGGATAGCAACTCGTTGCCCCCCTTTCAGGCTGCCTCCCCTCACCAACCACCTCCCAACCCAAACCGCCATGTCCCACCTTATCCCCAACCTCCAAGCCGTCCAAGCCCAAATCGCCCAAGCCGAAGCCCAAGCCCGCCGCCCTGCTGGCAGCGTGCAGCTTATCGCCGTCAGCAAAACCTTCCCCGCCGACGCCATCCGCACACTCTACCAACACGGGCAACACCACTTCAGCGAAAACTACATCCAAGAATGGCGCGACAAAACCGCCCAACTTGCCGACTGCCCCAACATCGTCTGGCACATCATCGGCAACGTCCAATCCAACAAAAGCCGACTTGTCGCCGAACACGCCCACTGGCTGCACACGCTCGACAGCGAAAAACTCGCCCGCCGCCTCAGCAGCCAACGTCCCGCGCACCTGCCTGACTTGCAAGTGCTGCTGGAAATCAACATTTCAGGCGACCCAGCCAAACACGGCATCGCGCCCGAAGAACTGCCTGCACTTGCCCAAGCCATCAGCGCCCTGCCCCGTCTGAATCTGCGCGGCTTAATGTGCGTTGCCAGCAACACGCCCAACCCCGCCGAGCTGCGCCAACAATTTGGCCAAATGCGCCAACTGCTCGCCCAGCTGCAAACCATCGCGCCGCAAGCCGACACCCTGTCCATGGGCATGAGCGGCGACATGGTGCTTGCCATCGAATGCGGCGCAACCATGGTGCGCATCGGCAGCGCGATTTTCGGCAAGCGCGATTACCCTAACGCAGCCTGAAAGCCCAAACCCATGCACACTATGCACACCCCACTTGGCAAACTCACCGCCCACCCCATCCCGCAAAATACCCAATCTATCCTGTTAGCAGGCGAATACCACGGGCAACCCTTCCACATCTATACCACGCAACCCGGCAACTCCAGCCAACTGGATTACCCGTTTTACATCCAAATTCTCAACAACCTCCCCCGCTTTATCGCCCAAGCCGAACAACAATTACGCACCAGCCTAAGGCAGCCTGAAAACGGGTTTAAGCAAAATCAGACCCCAATCCTCGCATGCCCCACCGCCCAATTCACACAAAACACCCACCACTGGACACTCCACTTTGCCGAATGCAAACTCCCCATCGGCGAACCCTATGGCATCCTGTTTACCTTTGAGCAGCAAAAAATCATCGGCTGGGAAGACCTATCCCAATCCGATGAAATCTGCGATTAAACAGCCCATGCCTGCAAAAGGCAGCCTGAAAAACACCCCAGCTCAACACAAACAGCTTTTTCAGGCTGAAACCTTTGCAAAACCCCAGAGGCAGCCTGCGTAGCGAAGCGGAGTTGCGAAGCTAAAAATAAAAAAAGCCGTCATTCCCGCGCAGGAGGGAATGACGGATGTAACCATTTTTTGTTTCGTTTTAGGTTTTGCAAAGGTTTCAGGCTGCCTCAACCGCCTAAACCATAGCACCAAAAATTCTAAACTTATCCCGCCCATTCCATTACAATCGCCCCTTTTCAACACCACACAAGGAAAAACTATGTTTAAACAGACACTTCTCGGCTTCTCCGTTGCCTTCGTACTCGCCGCTTGCGGCAAAGGCGGCGACGCGCCCGCCGCATCCGCCGTTGCCCCGCAACCTGCCGCTTCTGCCGCAGGCGCATCAGGCGGCAACCTGCTGGACAAACTCAACAAAAAAGAAACCATTCTCGTGGGCACAATGGGCACCTACGCGCCGTTCACCTACCACGAAAAAGACGGCAAATTAACCGGTTACGACGTAGAAGTAACCCGCGCCGTCGCCGAAAAACTGGGCGTGCAAGTAGAATTTAAAGAAACCCCGTGGGATGCCATGATGGCAGGCTTAAAAGCAGGACGCTTTGACATCGTCGCCAACCAAGTCGCCCTCACCTCGCCCGAACGCCAAGCCATGTTTGACAAAGCCACGCCATACAGTTGGAGCGGCAAAATGCTCGTCGCCCGCGCCGACCACGCCGATGTCGCCAAGCTAGAAGACATCAAAGGCAAAAAAACCGCCGTGATGCTCGCCTCCAACTACGACGAAGTCGCCAAAAAAATGGGCGCAGACCTCGTCCACACCGACACCATGGCGCAAGGCTTGCTCATCGTGCAACAAAAACGCGCCGAGTTCACGCTAAACGACGAACTCTCGCTGCTGGACTACCTGAAAAAAGACCCCAACTCAGGCTTAAAATCCGTATGGCGCACCCCCGCCACCGAAAAACTGGGCGCAGGCTTGGTGATTAACAAAGGCAACGACGAAGCCCTCGCCAAAATCAACGGCGCGATGGAAGAGCTGAAAAAAGATGGCACGCTGAAAAAACTGGGTGAGCAATTCTTCGGCGAAGATGTCAGCGTGCATTGATTGCGCCGCCGGCCAAACCTAAACCGCCATGCAAAAGGCAGCCTGAAAACGTGTTGATGCGTTTTCAGGCTGCCTTTTTAGCGTGCGCCGTGTTTATTCGCACTTCAACGCGCTCACCCGCGCGGGGAAATCGCGCTCGGCGACTTTGCACATTTCTACGCGCTGCAACGGGGTGGCGGCGGGCAAGGCTTGCACCAAAAATTTTACCACTTCGCGCGCAGGCGTGGCGGCGGCTTGGTTGGCTTTGGCAAAGCAGGCATCGGCGCGTTTGAAATAATGCTGGCACTCGGCGGGCAGTTGGTCGTAGGTGAGCGGCGTGGCGTGGTTGCCGCCGCCGTGGTGATGGGCTTGCGCCAATGCGCTCGCGCCGAGCAGCAGGGCGAAAAGAACGGTTTTGCGGGTTTGCATGATTGGGTCTCCAAGAAAATGAACGGTGCGGATTATACGCGGATGCAGGGGCAATCGGCAGCCTTAAAGCGCATCTGCCCTGCAAAATTGCGCCAAGCGGTTTTGCTGTTTTCAGGCTGCCTGAAACGCGGTTTGGCGTGGCTGAAACGAAATGGCGTTTATGGATACGGCAAAGGTTGCCGCTACACGGGGTGGGCAGGCGGCGAAACGCCCGCTCGGGCGAAAGCAGCCTGAAAGGAGGTGCGACGGTGTTTTCAGGCTGCCTATTTGGGTTCTGTTTGGCTGCCGCACTTGAACGGCTGGGTTATAAAAGGGCACTAAGGGCAGCCTGAAACCGCGTTCCCGTTCACATCAACGCCAGCGCGTTCAGGCATTTCTCGCGCATCCCGTTTTGCGGCGTGAGCGTAAGGCCGGGCAGTTCCAGCGTGTAGGGCGCGCCGGTTCTATCGGCTTGCAGCACGCGGTGGGCAAGCAGGCCGGCAAGCTTGTCGGCGGGCGTGCCACCGGGGTAATCCCGATACGAAATAATCTGGCTGCGCACGGCGGGCGGCGGCTCGTCAAACACTTTGTCCATCAATTCACCGCGCTTGGCGTAGGTTTTCCATGCAATGTGTTGCAGCGATGCGCCGTCGGTATGCGGCTTCAAAAAGGCGATGTCGTCGCCGTGCATCCCTGCGCGTTGCGGCGTTTGCTCGGGGTCGGGCTGGGCGAGCGCGCCAAAATCGCTGTGCGCCAAGGGCGCGGGATACACCACCGCGTCGGTTTGCCACTCGGCGCGGCATTCGGCATGAAACATGCCGAACGGGGCGGATGTGGCGAAACGCAGCAGCAGCGGGCGCGGGAAATAGCCGCGCCGTTGCACGGGAATGCGCCACCGCATCGGCTCGCTTTTCAGGCTGCCTAAAAGCCGGCAACGCTGCCATGCGCCGTGGTCGCTTTCATCGCCCTCATTGATGTCTTCGCGCGATTCGCTGCGCCACCAAAACACGCGCGCGCGGCGGCCCGAATGCTCGGTGCCGATTTCCACCTCGGCGGTGTCGTCCGCAAACACTTCGCCCTCGTAGCGCACGTTTAAATGCAAGCCCAGCAGCTGGCGGCGCGTCATCAGCGCGGCAACGCCGATAAACGCCAGCACCCAAAAGCAAATCGCATACGCCACGTTCACTTGATAATTGACCGCGCCCACCCAAATCGCCACGCTCAACGCCAGCATGCTGACGCATAACTTGGTGGGGCGCAGCGCAACGTGCCGCCCCGCAATGCGGCGCTCCTCTGCCAGCAACAGCGTTTCTTTGGGTTTAAACGGCAACATGTTCGGCGATTTCCATCAGGGCGTGGCTGCTATTTTGCTGTTGCAGCGACTGCAAACGATGGTTGCCCACGGGCACCCACACCGCTTTTACATCTTCGGGCAACACAAAATCGCGCCCATCCAAAAACGCCCACGCTTTTGCCGCGTTGGCGATTGCCAAGCCTGCGCGCGGGCTTAACCCCACGGCAAACAGCCCCGCGCGGCGCGTTGCCACCACCAAGCGGAAAATATAATCCGCCACCGCTTCCGATAGCGTGATGGCTTGCACCTGCTCTTGCCATTGCAACAAGGTTTCGGGCGAGCCAACCGCTTGCAGCTTGGGCAGCAGCTTGCGCCTATCACCCTGAAAATAAAGCTGCTTTTCCGCTTCGGGCACGGGATAACCCATGCTCAACCGCATCATAAAGCGGTCTAGCTGGCTTTCAGGCAGCGGAAACGTGCCAAGCTGTTCAGACGGATTTTGCGTTGCCACCACCAAAAACGGGCGCGGCAGGCGATAAGTGCGCCCATCCACCGACACCTGCCGCTCTTCCATCGCTTCCAACAGCGCCGATTGCACCTTGGGCGAAGCGCGGTTGATTTCATCCGCCAGCACAAATTGGTTGAACACAGGGCCGGGGTGGAATTTGAAATTGCCCTCGTTGGGCTGGAACACGTTGATGCCGAGCAAATCGGCGGGCAGCATATCGTTGGTGAACTGCACGCGCTGGTATTTCAGCCCCAACACGGCGGCAAGGCTGGTCGCCAGCGTGGTTTTGCCCACGCCCGGCACGTCTTCCAGCAAAACGTGTCCGCCCGCGAGTATGCAGGTTAAGAGCTGTTTTAATACAGTTTGTTTGCCAAGAATGATGGCGTTGAGTTGTTTGAAAACGGGATCAAAGGTGGGATTGGGCATAAATATCTTTCAGGGATTGAGATTGGAAAATATTGTTTTAATGAGACGGCGCGGCATTGCTGTGCCACAAAGGAAGCCTGAAAAGCCAACGGCGCAGCAGCCATTTGAGCAGCGCAAACAGCGGGAACGACAGCAAAAACAGGATAAAGCCATGCCCCACGCTCCACGATTTAAACGACAGCGGCACCACTTGGTTATCCGCCGTGATGCGGTATCGCTGCGTGAGCTGCGCGGTGTCGTAGTTCACAAACAATTCAAACGCATCGGGCGCAACGGGCGTTAGGCTGAAAAACCGACCGTTCTCATCATCGCGGCTGAACGCTTGGCGCAGCAGGGTTTCGTTGCTTTTCAGATTGTGCAGCCGCTGCGGCAAAACCTCGTCCTGCGGCGTGCGCACCAAAACGGTGAACATCGGGCTGATTGCGTCGCCTTGCGCGTATTGCTCGGCGGGCAGTTGGCGAAAGCCTCACGCCATCGCCATCATCAGCAGCCACCATGCGATGATGTGGGCGATGGCGATGAGTAGTTTGAGCACGGCGGTGGTGAAAAAGATGCGCGGGGTCATGTTCAGGCTGCCTTTGGGCGGGATATTAAAGTTTAGAAAACCCTTCAAAATTTATTTGGAAGCAGGGCAGATAAAAAATTGGTTATCTCCCCAATGTATTTTAACTTCTCTAAGATTTGAAAATTTATCTTGATTATGAAAAATAAAATCCGATAGCGGACTATTTTTAATTGGATAGCATCCTGATATTTGCGCTTCCTCCATTGGCATGATTTCAAATGAATTATGCCCCGCAGCAACATGCATGGTATGCATAAAAGGATTCTCAAACTTAGCTGAAAACTTTCTTGGTGAGAAATTACCGCAATTATCTATTGCACTCAATTCATATGAAATAAAAGCATCATTTGGTGTTGAATTGTTGGTAAAAAATGAACCCGAATGGAAATATCTAGCATTTGTAGCCTCTACAATATTCAATTTAAGGAAATAATTAGCTACACCACGTTCTTTATAAAAAGTCGGCAATTGGCTTAAATTATATTCACGATCGCGATTGAATTGTTCTTCAACCTCTTCCATGCGAACGATGCGACAACAATCTTGTGGGAAAAAATAATTGGTTACTAAATTTCGCTGTAAAAAAATACTAAATGAATTATTTTTGATATTTTTAAATAAAGCTGCTGTTTGAGTGAGCTTAATATGATTTTGTTTGTCTTTAATAACATCGTAAAGCTTTGGTTGGCTGGTTTCGCCTTTGCCAAGAATATACTGCTGATACAGTTGTTCGCGGGTTAATGGTGGAAGGATTGCAATATAGCAGTCGCCTGTGGCGCAGGGTTTGCGGATGGTTTTTCCATCTCCTACATCTTTATATTCAATCTGTTGTTTATACTCAAAATAGCTAGCCATCGCGCGTTTTAATAATTCGTCATCGCTTAATTTTCTGTTTTCTGCTGCGCAAATTCCTTGCTTGTTTTTTGCTACATCCTCATTGCTGATGATTTGGAATGGATAGAAAAAGATTTGATAATTGGCTTTGATATGCCAAGCGGCAAGTCCCAGCAGGCAAAGACATAGCGCGGCGGCGGTTAGAATTTTGTTTTTCTTTTGCATACGGCTCTTTCTATTGATTGGATGTTGCGGTTATTTTCTGGTTATGAATGCGTGGGAGCTGCCTTTGGCGTGCGCGAGCGTAAAGGCAGCCTGAAAAGCCATTTAAGCAACGCAAACAGGGGAAACGACAAAATAAACAAGATAAAAGCGTGTCCGACATTCCACGATTTAAACGACAGCGGCACGATTTTGTTGTCCGCTATGATGCGGTATTGCTGGGTGCGCTCGGCGGTTTCGTAGTTCACCTGCAATTGAAAGATGTCGGGCGCGATTTGGGTTAGCGTGAAAAATCGCCCGTTGTCGTCGTTGCGGATATAGCTTGCCTCGCGCACCAAAGTTTCATTGCTTTGCCAATTGTGCAACGGCTTGGGCAGAACATCGCCTTGGGGGTTGCGAATCAAAATGGTAAACATGGGGCTGATTTCATCGCCTTGCGCGTAGGGCTGGGCGGGCAGTTGCCGAAAGCCCCAAGCCATTGCCAGCATCAGCGCATACCATGCGGCAAGGTGGGCGGCGGCGTTGAGCAGTTTGAGCAGGGCGGTGGTAAGCAAGGTGCGTGGGGGCATTTTCAGGCTGCCTTTGGTGTGATATGAGGCAGCCTGAAAACCATTAGCCCAGCGGGTTAATCAATCTTAACGTATTCCACCGCTAAAATCTCAATCTGCTCGCGCCCCTCGGGCGTGTTCAGCCACACGCTGTCGCCCTCGCGCGCTTTAATCAGGGCGCGGGCAAGCGGCGATTTCCACGAGATTTTGTTTTGCGCGGCATCAATTTCATCCTCACCCACTATGCGGACGGTTTGCTCTGCGCCGTTGCCGCGTTCCAGCGTAACCGTGGCGGCGAAGAATACTTGGTCGGTGGGCTCGCGCGTTTCGGGGTTCACCACCACCGCGTCTTGCAGGCGTTTGGTTAAAAAGCGGATGCGGCGGTCGATTTCGCGCATCCGGCGTTTGCCGTAAAGATAGTCGCCGTTTTCGCTGCGGTCGCCGTTGCCGGCTGCCCAGTTCACAATTTGCACGATTTCGGGGCGTTCTTTGTTGACCAGTTGATAAAGCTCGTTTTGCAGGGCGGCGTGTCCTGCGGGGGTCATGTAGTTTTTGATTTCGGACATGATGATGCAAGGCGCAAAAGAAAGGGCGTATTTTAGCCCAAAACGGTTTCAGGCTGCCTTGGGGAGGGCAATCGGCAGCCTGAAAAGGCGATGGTGTGGTTCAAAGGTTGCAGAATGGGGAACTGTTAATAGCCCGTCGGTGGCTTGCCGGCATTTTGGCTCATCAGCGGCGGGTTTAATGCGCTATTGGGCGGCGAGCCGTTGCCGTTCTATTTTGGGTTTCAGGCTGCCCTCCTGTTTGCACGGTTAGGCAGCCTGAAACGCCGTTCGGCGCAGCTGAAACCTATTCCCCATCCGCCAGCAGTTCAATCCGCCGTGCAAAGCGTTCGCGCAGCACGGCTTGATGCGTGGCGCACAGCACGGCGGTGTGCGGCAATTCTTGTTGCAGCAGCGCAAACAAAGCCTCGGCGGAAGCATCGTCCAGCGCGGCGGTGGGTTCGTCCATCGCCAAAATCTGCGGGCGGTGCAGCAAGGCGCGGGCGATGCCGATGCGCTGTTGCTCGCCGCCCGACAGGCGCGCCTGCCAATCGGCAACCGCATCCAATTCATCATTCAGCCGCGCCAAGCCCACCTTTTCCAACGCGGCGCGGATGGCATCTTCGGGCAAGGGCGTTGCGCTGGGGTAGCTCAACAGGTTTTTCAGGCTGCCTAATGCCAAATAGGGCTTTTGCGGCAAAAACAGCACGCTGCCCGAAAGCCGTACGCTGCCGCTATCGGGCGCGGTTAAGCCTGCCAACACGCGCAGCAAGCTGGTTTTGCCCGCGCCGCTTTTGCCATCCAGCAGCACATATTCGCCCGCGCCAATCTGCGCGTTAATCGGGCGATTTTGCCGCACAACCATTTGCTCAAACTGCACCGATGCGGCTGCGTCATCTTGGGGTTGGGGCAACTCGGTTTCAGGCAGCGTGGGCACATCATCCAAGGCAGCCTGAAAATCCGCCAGCCGCGACACCACCGCCGCCCATTCCATAATCCGCTTATAGTAATCCATAAACCAGCCAAAGCCGTCTTGCACGTTGCCAAAGGCGGAACGCGCCTGCATCAGCCCGCCAAAGGTGAGCGTGTGCGCCAGATACAGCGGCAGCGCGG
>CAUQDE010000023.1:0-12072 GCA_963516425.1 uncultured Kingella sp. | reverse complement strand
GTGTCCAAAGTGGGCAACATCGCCGGCTGCATGGTTACCGACGGCGTGGTCAAACGCGACAGCCATGTGCGCATCATTCGCAACAACGTGGTCATTCATACGGGCGAATTGTCTTCGCTCAAACGCTTCAAAGACGATGTGAAAGAAGTGCGCATGGGCTTTGAATGCGGCTTGATGATTAAAGGCTACGACGACATCGCCGAGGGCGACGTGTTGGAATGCTTTGATGTGATTGAAGTGGCACGAACCTTGTAAACAGCCGTAACCAATAGGCAGCCTGAAACGGAAATATTCGTTTTCAGGCTGCCTTTAAAGCATAAGGAGACAACAATGCCCATCCCGACATATTACGAAAACCATGTGCTTTCAGGCAGCCTGAAAAGCGATGCCGACGGCATTCGGCACGAATTCATCTTCGCCATCAACGGCAACGACCGCCTAGCCCTGCGCTATTTCGGCGAATTTGAACAAGGCTGCTTGGTTGCCCGCGATGATGTGCCCGCCAAGCTGGTTGCCCTAGACCCCGCCAGCGGCAGCGAAGCCTTGCTGTTTGACGGCGCGGCGCACGGCTACAACGCGCTGTTTTGCGACGAATACAGCGCGGATGCCATCGCCAACCGCCCGCTGCAAGACTTGGACGGGCAGCATTACCAAATCCGCATCACCGTGTTTTACAACATTGATTATGAAGAAGAACGCGACGATTTTTGCGATGAAAACGGCATGGTTGAGCTGATAAACGGCGAGACGATTTCGTTTGCGCAGTTGCAACGCGACGGCATAGACGCGATTGGCATTGAGCTGATTGACGCGGCGGGCGGCGTGCGCGAGATTGTGAACGAAGAATTGGCGTAAGGTTTGGGCAGCCTGAAACGGGCGAAGCGGATTTCAGCGAAGCTAAAACCAAAAACGCTTTTAGCTTCGCAACTCCGCTTTGCTACGCAGGCTGCCTTTGGGATTAGAAATGAACAGCAAACTGATTTCGGAGTAACACCATGCAGAAAAAATTAGCCATCACGCTGGCGTTGTGCGCCGCGCTTGCCGCCCATGCCGACATTCCCCAGCTTGCCGACACGCAATGCCGCTATGTTCGCGCCAATGGGCAGCCTGAAAAAGCGCAACGCTGCCGCGTGCAAACGGTGTCGTCCGCGCCGCGCCCCAATCTGCCCGATGTGCAATCGCAGAGCGTGCAAATCGGCAAGCGGCAATACGATTTTACCGCCGAATACCAAACCGACACGCAGTCTTGGCGTTATCAGCACGGCGATGCGCCGCTAACGCTGTACCAACGCAACGGCGCGTTTAAGAAAACCCGCAACGCACAAAAGGCGCGCTACACCTGCTTCCAATCGCCTGCGGTGCATTTTTGCCTGCGCAAAATGGCGGCGCCATTTTGGTGATATTTGTTTGATTGGCAACAACAAAGGCAGCCTGAAAAACCGTTTCAGGCTGCCTTCTTGAAGCGAGGAATGATATGGAATTGCTGAGTTTGGAAGCCGTTGCGCAAATACTGAACCAAGCCTATCAAGACACGATGGCGGATGCCCCCGAGCTTGCCGATGATTTGGACGATTTGCGCCTTATCCGCCATGCCGTTTTCCCTGAGCAGCAGCGCAACCAACTGCTGGCACAGTTTCCTGATTTGCCGAACGATTTTTTAGATTGCATCTGCGCCTATGATTTCGGACGATTTACCATCCGCCAAGTGCAGTTTGGGCATACGGGCGATTATTTTGCCGAGCTGCTGGAACGCAACAGCGCTGCGCAGCCTTGGTTTGGCGAATTGCAAGCCAGCCGAACGCTGCTGTTGGGCGCGGGCGACCCGTATGCCGTGTTGCTGGATCGGGAGGATGGCAGCATTACCGCCGCCGCATCGGATGCGCCCATTGCGCAAAAATGGCGGATTGCGCCGTCGTTTTCGCACTTGCTGCGCGGGCTGGGCACGGCGTTTTGGGCGGTGCAGACGGATGATGCTGAAGCGTTTTTGCAATTGGCGGAACAAAACTTTGGTGCATCAGCCTTGGATTTTTGGTGCGAACAGGTTTAAGCAAAGGTAGCCTGAAACGCATTGCGCGGGTTTCCGGCTGCCTTTTGTTGGCGGAATTCAAACCGCGCAGACGCAATAGCGGTTGCAACGGCAAGCGCAACGGTTTTTCTGCCGCAAACCGCGTTAAACCAAATCGCATAAACATAAAAAGGCAGCCTGAAAACGAGCGAAGCGAGTTTCAGCGAAGCTAAAACGTGCATTTAAACTCGTTTTCAGGCTGCCTTATCCTTGGGTGACGGTTTTACATCTGCGCCGCCACATCGCGCAACGCCGTGCGCAAGCCTTCTTCGATCACAGGATGATAGAACGGCATATCCAGCATTTGTGCGATGGTCATTTTCATTTGATGCGCCCATGCCAGCAAGTGCGCGATGTGTTCCGCCGCAGGGCCGACCATTTCCGCGCCCAAGAAACGCCCAGTTTCGCGGTCGGCATACACGCGCAGGTGCCCTTTGTTTACCAGCATCACGCGGCTGCGCCCTTGGTTTTGGAACGACACCTGCCCAATCACCACATCTTGCTCAAAGCGCTCGCCATACTGCGCTTGCAGCGTGGCAAAACGCGCGCCCACGCTGGCAATTTGCGGCTGAGTGAACACCACGCCAATCATGCTGCGGCGCAAACCGTTGCGGATTTTGGGATACGCGCCCGCGTTTTCGCCCGCAATCTTGCCTTGGTCTGCCGCTTCGTGCAGCAAGGGGATTTGGTTGGAAGCATCGCCCGCGATAAAAATATGCGGAATGCTGGTTTGCATGGTGTGCGGATTGGCAACGGGCACGCCGCGCGCGTCCAGCGCGATGTTGATGTTTTCCAAGCCCAGATTGTCCACATTGGGGCGGCGCCCTGTAGCCGCGAGCAGGTAATCCGCCGTGAATGTGCCGCGTTCGCCATCTTGTTCCCATTGCACGACTACCTTGCCTTCGCTGTTGAGCGCAACTTCGGTTTTGGCATCAAGGTGCAAAGCCAGCTCTTCGCTGAACACTTCCACCGCTTCTTGCAGGATAACGGGATCGCTGATGCCGCCCAGCAAGCCGCCAATGCCAAAAATTTCCACGCGCACGCCCAAGCGAGATAACGCTTGCCCCAGCTCCAAGCCAATCACGCCCGGCCCAAACACGGCAACACTTTCAGGCAGCGTGTCCCAAGAGAACACGTCGTCGTTCACAATCAATTTGTCGCCCAAAACCTGCCATTGCGGGAATATCACGGGGCGCGAGCCTGTGGCGATGACGATGCGATCGGCGCGGATTTGCGTGTGATCGCCCACTTGAATGGTGTGTTCGTCCACAAATTTGGCGTCGCCCATAATGCGCTTGCTCTCATCCCAAGCCATCACATCTTCCACCACAAAGCCAACGAAGCGATCGCGTTCAGATTTCACGCGGTTCATCACTTCTTCGCCGTTCACGCGGATGGACGATTTATCCAAATGCACGCCAAAGGGGTCGGTGTGCAGCGCATGGTGGCGAGCATCGGCGGCAGCAATCATCAGTTTGGATGGCATGCAGCCTACGCGCGCGCAGGTGGTGCCAAACACATTGCCTTCAATTAAATAAACATTTGGCGTGTGCAATAGGGCGTTGCGATAGGCGCCCATGCCTGCTGTGCCGCCGCCGATTACTACAACGTCTGCTTGGATTTGTTTCATGTTGTTCTCCTTATTGGGGAATGAATAATAAAGTTTTGCTATTGTATTTCAGATTGTGTTTGATTTTGATTAAAAGATTTAATTTAGGCATTTGTGGCGATGCGATGAATCCGTTTTATCCGCGCCAATTGGTTTTCAGGCTGCCTTTGATAACGTGCAAAAGGCAGCCTGAAAAACATTACAGTGCAACGGCTTCTATCACGCCTAAATCCACCAAGCCGCGATAAATGCCGTCTTCATCAATGCTGGGGCAAACATAATCGGCAATGGCTTTGAGCGCAGGGATGGCGTTGCCCATTGCCACGCCAAAGCCCACCGCTTCTAGCATTTCAAAATCGTTAGGGCCATCGCCAAATGCCATGCTGTCGGCGATGCTGATGCCCAGTTTATCCAACGCCGCGGCGATGCCCCGCGCTTTGGAGCCTGCTTTGTCCAAAATATCCACGCCGCTGGGATGCCAGCGAATGGTTTGCACATTGGATGGCAACAGCGGAGCAACTGCGCCATCTTGTTCGGCAGGATAAAAGGCGAGCACTTGATAGGTGTCGTATTTGCCGCAGGCGTTGGGGTCGTGCGCGTAGCTGATGCCCAGCGCGTTGAGCGCGTCGCGCAGATAGTGGTCTTCGGCAATGGCAAATAAGCCTTCGCGCGTGGCGAGAATGTGGGCGATGTTGTGCGCTTTCAGGCTGCCGGAAAGCTCGGCGAGCTGGGTTTTATCAAACGGAAATTTTGCCAACGGCTTGCCTTGGTATTCCACATATTGCCCGTTTAGCGAAACAATCATTTCAATGCCGCATTCTGCAATCAATTCAACGATTTTGCTGGGCATGGAAGGGATGGTGCGCCCTGTGGCGATGGCGGTGATGATGCCTTTTTGTTTCAACAGTTTCAGCGCGGTTTTGGTGCTTTCGGGGATGTATTTTTTGCCGCGATTGATGTACAGCGTTTCGTCGATGTCAAAAAAGATGATTTTGGGCTGGGGTTTCATAGCCATTCCTTGGGGATTTTGCACACAGGGATGGGCTGGATTTTATGCTGCGTGGCGCGGTTGAGTTTCACAAATATATCAAACACTTCTTGCTCGCGCCCCGTTAAGGCTTCGCGCGTGATGCCGTTTTCAAATTGCGCCATGGCGCGTTCTAATTCGGGGTAAGTTGCGCCCATTTGCTGCTCGTCGGTGCGCTCGCCATCCCACAGCCCATCGGTGGGCGCGGCGGTTTGGATGGATTGGGCAATGCCCAGTTCTTTGGCGATTGCATACACTTGCGTTTTCAGTAAATCGGCAATCGGGCTGATGTCCACGCCGCCGTCGCCGTATTTGGTGAAAAAGCCCACGCCGAAGTCTTCCACTTTGTTGCCCGTGCCCGCCACCAGCAAGCCGTTGATTTGCCCGTAGTAATACAGCGCGGTCATGCGCAGGCGCGAGCGGGTGTTTGCCATGGCTAAATCTTGGTTGGGGCTTTTCAGGCTGCCTGTAAGCACGGTGCGTTCAAATTGCTCAAAGGTGGGGGTTAAATCCACGGTTTCGCCGCGTGCGTTGGCATATTGGGCAACCAGTGCGGCGATGTGTTCGGCGGCGCGGTCAAATTGGTCAATCTTTTGGCGGATGGGCATATTGAGCAGCAGCGTGGGCAGCGCGGTTTGCGCGCAGAGCGTGGAGACCACGGCAGAATCAATGCCGCCCGACACGCCCACCACAAAGCCTTGGGCGCGGGCTTGCGCGGCATAATCGCGCAGCCAGTTGATGATATGTTGGATGATTTTTTGCGTTTGCATGGGGTTTCCTTTGTGAAAGGGGTTTTCGCTTCGCAACGCCGCTACGCTTTGCAGGCTGCTTTTATTGGTTTTCAGGCTGCCTGATTGGATGAGCGGTGGTTTGAGGCAGCCTGAAAACCGCATTATAGCAAGCCGCGCCCACGCGCTTTGCTTCGGCGGGCAAAGCGGGCGGCAACAAGCGGGCATTAGAGCGGAGGCAAGGGTTTGGGCTTACGCTCCACCGGCCGCCGCAATGGGCAAAGGCAGCCTGAAAATGCCCCCGCGTGTCCGCACGGCGAAAACATCGGCGCAACAAGCCGCAAAATATCTATAATGATTGCGAATATAGGGTTTTAGCCGATTGTTCACCATGAAAGGAATCATCATGAAACACACCGTCCGCCTGAGCATCCTCGCCGCCGCTTTTGCCGCCGCCGCAACGCTGCACGCCGCACCCATCCAAGGCGTTGGGCAAATTGAAAAAGACTGGGAAATGCAATGCGACAACACAGGCACTTGCCGCATCGCAGGCTACTCGGAATCAGGCAGCGACAAGCCGGCGAGCGTGCTGTTTACCCGCGCCGCAGGCGAAAACACGCCGATTGAGGGAGACGTTTATCTGATGAGCGAAAAAGAATTACCCAATGCGGAATTGTTGATTGACGGCAAAGCGCACGGGCAAGTTGCCTTGGATAAAAATTCGGGATACGGCAAATTAAGCGGCAGCCAAACCCAAGCCCTGCTCACCGCCGTAAAACGCGGGCAAAGCGTTACCTTCCGACACCAAAACGAAACGTGGATGCTGTCCAACGAAGGCGCGAACGTAACCCTGCTGCGCGCGGACACTTTCCAACAGCGCGAAGGCACGCCCGGCGCGTTTATCCATATCGGCAACGAGCAAAAAACCGTGCTTGTCGCCCAGCCCAAGCCCGTTATCACCGTGCCGAGCGTGTTGCCCGCCAAGCCCGTTATCATCAAATACGGCAGCAAAGGCTACAAAAACCTGCTGGCGCAACTGCTTGCCGCGCGCAACGCCGCCTCGCCCAAAGAGTTGCAAAGCGATAGCTACGGCTGTGCGGATGACGAAAAAGAAGACATGGCGCTGTACCCGATTGATAAAGACAACGCGCTGTTATCCGTTTTCTGCGGACGCGGCGCGTATCAAGGCATGGATGACTATTTCCTTACCGACGGCAAAGGCAAAACGGTGAAAAAACATATCGGCTTGCTTGGCAATATGGGTGAGGGCTACCAAAACGGCTTGCTCAACGCGGGCTTGAAAGGGCGCGGCTTAGGCGATTGCGTATCCACCGAAACCTACGCATGGAACGGCACGGAATTTGTGCTTGCCGAAGAAAAAGATACCGGGCTGTGCCGAGGCTTCCCCGGCGGCGCATGGGATTTTTATCGCACCACATCGGAAATCCACCGCGAAAAATAAGCGGGCTGCTTAACAGAAATCCGTGTAAATTTATATCAACAAACAATGAAAATAAGTTAAAACAAATTGACCTAAATTAAGACAGATTGGGCGAATAGGTCTAGAATTCGGAAAAACTAAGCAATAAAAATCGTGTAATTTGCCAATTTCAAGCTGTTTTCTACTTGTATCTTTTTGTAACGTTTGAACAAGATGCAGCAGCGTTTTGGTTGTTTGAAAGCGTGCGCTGCGATTTAAGGAGCTTATGATGGAGAAGAAAGTAAAAAAACCGTTCCATTTCCCCTCCGCGTTCACCATTTTGCTCATCATCATGGTGATTGCTGTGGGCGCAACTTGGATCGTCCCCTCTGGTACTTATTCAAAACTGACTTACAACTCAACCGAGAAAGTGTTTGTCATCAAAAAACACGGCGAGGCAGACACCACCATGCCCGCCACCAAAGAAACTTTGGACAAACTCAACATCAAAATTGAGCTGAAAAACTTTACCGACGGCGTGATTCGCAAGCCCATCGCCATTCCCAACAGCTATCAGCGCGTGCCGCAACACCCCAAAGGCTTGGGCGACATTGCCGAAAGCATGGTGCGCGGCACCATTGAAGGCGCGGACGTGATGGCATTTATCTTTGTGCTCGGCGGCTTAATCGGCGTCATCAACAAAACAGGCGCATTCAACGCGGGCTTAACCGCGCTGTCCAAACGCAGCAAAGGCAATGAATTTATGATTGTGTTCATGGTTTGCGTATTGATGGCGTTGGGCGGCACAACCTGCGGCATGGAAGAAGAAGCGGTGGCGTTCTATCCGATTTTGGTGCCCGTGTTCTTATCGCTGGGCTACGACTCCATTGTATGCGTGGGCGCGATTTTCTTGGCTTCGTCGATGGGGACGGCGTTTTCCACCATCAACCCGTTCTCGGTGGTGATTGCGTCTAACGCGGCGGGGATTGTGTTCACACAAGGCATAGTGCCGCGCGCGATTGGCTTGGTGCTGGGCGTGGGCTGCGTGATTGCCTACCTGCGCTGGTACACCAACAAAATCAAAGCCGACCCCAGCTTCTCTTACACCTACGAAGACCGCGAAGAATTTTACAAATTGTATATGCAAGATGTGAAAGCCGAAGGCGAAGTGGCGTTTGACTGGCGCAAAAAAGTGATTTTGGTGCTGTTTGTGGCGGCGTTCCCCATTTTGGTGTGGGGCGTGATGTCGCGCGGCTGGTGGTTCCCGCAAATGGCGGCTTCGTTTTTAACCATTGCGTTTTTTGTGATGATTTTATCGGGGTTGAGCGAGCAGGATATTGTGAACTCGTTTACCAAAGGTGCATCTGAATTGGTGGGCGTGTCGCTGATTATCGGCTTGGCGCGTGGCGTGAACATGGTGCTGGAAGAGGGCTTGATTTCCGATACCATTTTGGATTTCTCCACCCACTTGGTGACAGGTATGCCGCCCGCTCTGTTTATTATGGCGCAACTGGTGGTGTTCTTCTTCCTTGGCTTGATTGTGCCGTCTTCTTCTGGCTTGGCGGTGCTGTCTATGCCGATTATGGCGCCGCTGGCGGATACGGTGGGCGTGCCACGTCATATTGTGGTGAGCGCGTATATGTGGGGGCAATATGCGATGCTGTTCCTTGCGCCAACTGGGCTGGTGCTGGTTACCCTGCAAATGCTGAATATTCCGTTTAACAAATGGGTGAAATTTGTGCTGCCGATGATTGGGGCGTTGCTGGCGATTGCGACGGTGATGCTGCTGACGGAAGTGGCGTTGAGTTAGCCGTTTGTCAGCGGATAGATAGAAATTAGCCCATCGGAACTTGGGGTTTCGGTGGGCTGGTTTATTTGTTGGGATAGGGAAGTGAGGCAGCCTGAAATCCAATCTCAAGCTATCCGGTAAAAACCGTTGGGCATTGTGCCAAGCGGCTTTGCTGTTTTCAGGCTGCCTTATGGTTTGCAAACAGTTGAGGGGTTGAGGCAGCCTGAAATCTAAAATGGAGCGGCGACGGCTCGTCGCCAAATAGTTGCTTCAACATGGCTTGCTGATTGGCAAAATGTCGGCGAGCCGCCAACGCTCCATAGATTAGGCTTGGCAAAGGTTTCAGGCTGCCTCAGGGGACTTGGTAAACAGTTGAGGCAGCCTGAAAACGCTAAGGCAGCCTGAAAACAATCATCCGCACTTTGCCCTGTTGGAAGCAAAATGCGGATTTTTGTTGGCGGCTGTTTTCAGGCTGCCGTTCGGCTTTGCGAGAACGATGGTTCAGAACTTCCAACCCAAGCCCACATTTGCCGCGCGTTTGTTGCGGTATCGGCCGTTTTCATACGCGCCGTTGAGGTACACGTTCAGGCTGTCGGTGATGTGGTAGTTCGTGCCCACGGTGAGGGCGATGTTGGGGCGGTGTCCTGAATACGATTCGCGCACGTTGGTTTTGATGCCGCCGTAGTTGGCGGTGTAGCGGGTTTTGCCGTTGAGGATTTCGCGCAGTTTCAAGCCTGCGTTGAGCGTCCATTTGCCTTTTTCGTCGATTTTCCACAAGCCGTCCACGCCGAGGGTGGCGCTGGTTTCGTGGGTTTTCACGTTGTCGGCGGAAACCAAATCTGCGCCGTAGCGGTTGAGGGCATAGTCCAAGCCGTTGATGCGGGCGTGTTGCAGGCTGATGCTGGGCATGATGCTGAAACGGTCAAAGTTGAACACTTTGCCTGCGGCAACGCCGAAGAGATATTGGTTGCCTCGGTCTGAATCTAGGCTGGTTTTGGCTTTGAGAAAGTCCACGCCGAGCAGGGCGGACAGCCAGTAGCTGCCCTGGTTAAAGGTGTACGCGCCTTCCAAGCCTACGCCGCGTGTGGTGATTTTTTTATCCAAGCCGCCGTAGCTTTCTGTCCATTTGTGCGATAGGTTGCTTAGTTGCACGGCAAGCCCGTGTTTGCCGTCTGCGCCTAAGTGGCGCGCCAAGCCGAGCGATTGGCTGTAATCCTTGCTTTCGCCGTGGATGCTTGCCATGTTGCGGGCGTGTGAGGTGCCGTAGCCCGTGTCCACCCACATCGTGCCTTCTGCGTTGGACAGCAGGGCTTGCCGCATGGTTTTGTCGCTGCGGGCGATTTTTTCGTTCACGGCGTGTTCTTGCGCGTGGCGGGCGGTTTCGGTGCTGAGCCCAAACACGGTTTTGTTGAGCGCGCGGCTGGTGAGCAGGGCTTGGGCGATGCCTGCGCCCGCCACGGGTTCGTCGTTGGTGGGCATTATGTAGCCGTAGGTGATGCTGTTGCCTAGCTTGCTCGCATCCAGCTTGTCCAGCAAGCCGTCAAGGATGGAGATGGTTTTGTCGCGCCCCGTGTAGTTGGCTTGGTTGCGCAGCACGTCGCCGATTTGTTGGCGCGAGGTGGTTACGCTCACTTGCTTGCCGGTTATGTTGTAGCTGTTGTTAATCAGTTCGCCCAGCTGGGTGCCGTAGCGCACGGCAAAGCCTGCTGCGCTGCTGATGCCTTGCTCGGCATCGAGCAGCACTTCGGTGTTGCCTTGGCGGGTTACATAGCCGTTTTTCACGCCGGTGAGCGTGAGGCTGCTGTTGGTTAAGTCGGCGTTGCCGCTGATGTTGATGCGGGTGCCGATGGCTTGGTTGATGTTGCCGTTTCGGTTATTCAGGCTGCCGTTGATTTGCAGATTGGCTTGGTTCACTTCCAGCGTGCCTTGGTTGCTGACCGAGCCGAGGCGGATGGTGTCGGCGCTGTCGCCGATGGTGAGCTTGCCGCCGCTGCCCACAATATGGTTAGACACAGAATGGCCGTTGGCAACCAGTTCGCCCGCGCGGATTTCGGTGTTGCCGGTGTAGGTGTTGTTGCCGTTCATCACCAAGATGTCGCCGCCCGTTTTAATCATGCCGCCCGCGCCTGAAATGTCGTTGTCGAAGAAATAGGCGCGTTTGTTGCCTTCTACGTTGAAGGTGTGGGTTTTGTCGAAGCGTCCGTAGCCGTTGAGGCTGGCGGATTCGTTTACCAAGCCGTGCCCCCAAACGGCATCCACGCCCGGCGCGCCTTTGTCGGTGGCGGTGGTAATCAGGGCATTTTTGATATCTTCGTTGCTGAACCAGTCGTAGCGGCTTTTGATGCGGGCAGACAGAGCGGAAACATAGGCGGTGGCGTTGGACGTGCCGACATAGGCGGTTTTTTGCGTGTCGATGCCGTAGGTGGAGAAGAGCTCGGGGGCGGTGATGCACCAGTTTTTGGTCAGCTCGCCGCAGGCGTTTTGGGTTTTCTCGCCGCTTGCTTGGTCGTAGGCGCTGATGGCGAGAAAGCCTTTTTCCAGCTCGGGGGCGACAAGGGGCAGGGCGGCGCCGGCGTTGGTGATGGTGCGGTCTTCGTTGCCGGCGGCTTTGAGCACGAGCACGTTGCGGTTGACGAATTCGCGGTACAGCGGCAGCAAATAGCTGCTGCTGAGTTTTTCGTAGTTTTTGCCGTATTCGATGCTGACGTTGTTGGAGGTGGTGTCGTCGCCGTATGAGTTGTTGAGGATGTTGATTTTGGTGCCTTGCTCCATCGCCAGCAGCAGGTTGGTCAGGCCGGTGGACGAATACACGCTGCTCGGGCTGTTCACGCCCGAATTGATGGCGGCTTGGGGGGCGTGGTCTAAGATGATTTCGGTCATTTTGGTGCCGTGGCCGATGGTGTCGTTGGAATCGACCAGTTCGTTGTCGTAGACGGCGATGACTTTTTTGCTGATGCGGGCGTTGCGGTTGCGCAAGCCGATGCCGTCGGTTTTGATGCCGGTGTCCACGATGCCGATGTAGGCGCCGTCGCCGCTCAGGGCTTCGGCTTTGTCGTTGGCGGCTGCGGCTTGCCATGTGCCTGAAATGGGGCGGTTGCCGTTGCCCGCGTGGTTATTGCTGTTGCCGCCGCCGTTGTAGTCGGGGCGGATATCGGAACCGCTGCCGCCGCCTCCGCCGCCGCAGGCTGACAGCAGGGCGGCGAGCACGGCTAGGGTGATGGTTTTGAAGGGTGCGCTTTTCATGGGGACTCCGTGGGTTGGGTTATCGGAGGCAGGCGGGGCTGATGCCTGCTTTGATGTGGAGCCTGTTTTCCAGCATTTTTTGTTCCCGTTTTGGGGCGGTGCTTTGGCTGGCGGTGGCGGTCGGGGCTAATGGGGTGATTCGCCGAAATTTTTTATTTTGCATGGGATGGGCTTGGCGGCGGTGGGCGGGG
>CAUQDE010000022.1:0-12085 GCA_963516425.1 uncultured Kingella sp. | reverse complement strand
TTTAGACGAAACCATGGTGGACAACAGTGCCTACGCAGGCTGGCAAGTGCAGCACGGCAAAGCGTTTGACGGCAAAGACTGGACGCGCTGGGTGAACGCCCGCCAAACCCAAGCGGTGCCTGGTGCGGTGGAATTCAACAATTATGTGAACACACACGGCGGCACAATGTTTTATGTGTCCAACCGCAAGGATGACGGCGAAAAAGTTGCCACGGTTGAAGACTTGAAAAAACTGGGTTTCAACGGGGTAACCAACCAAACCTTATTGTTGAAAAAAGACAAATCAAGCAAATCCGTCCGCTTTGCCGAAATTGAAAAACAAGGCTACGACATCGTGCTTTATATTGGCGACAACTTGAACGATTTTGGCGATGCCACTTACCACAAACCCAACGCCGAACGCCGTCAATTCGTAAAAGAAAACAGCCAAGCGTTTGGCAAAAAATTCATCGTGTTGCCCAATCCGAACTATGGCGACTGGGAAGGCGGCTTGGCGAAAGACTACTTTAAAGGCACGCCGCAAGACCGCGTGAACATCCGCCTAAATGCGATTAAAGCGTGGGACGGCAAATAAGCCGGAAGCGTTATTTAATGATAAAAAGGCAGCCTGAAAACCACCAAAACGGTTTTCAGGCTGCCTTTTTATCTCAAATCACTTTTTAGACGAGGTAAACGACAGCGTTGACACCACGCGGTGCAGCGTTGCCACTTTGTCTTGCGGCATGTTGGCGGACAGCATCGCGCCGACCACGTTCACGCCTGCGTTGCGAACGTGCAGCGTGGCGCGTCCTTGCGCATCGGTTTTCACGCGGTTGGGCATATCGTTCACATAATCGGCGGTAACTTCCGCATTGGCGGCGGGGCGACCTTGGTTGTATACGGTTACGGTGAACGCTTCGCCTTGTTTGAGCTGCGAAGGGTCTTGGTCGGGGATGATTTGCACGGGCAAATCGGCAAACGGCTGCAATTTGCCCTGATAGGGTTTCAAAATGCTGATGTTGTATTTGAGCGAGCGCGAAACTTCGTCGGCGGGCGCGTTTTCGCCTGCTTTGAGCTCTTTCCATTTGCCCTCGGGCGTTTTGCGCCACAAATCGTTGTCAAACACCACGGTTACCACCGCCGCTTTTTGCGGCTCGACAAAGGTGTGCTGCATATGGCCGCGCGTTTGCACGGGCGTGGGTTTCAGGTTTTCGTCCAAACCGTTTACCGCGCGCACTTTCTTGCCGGCATACGCATCGTCATACGCACCCATGCCGTACACGATGCCGTATTCGCCATAATGCTGCGCCACCCAAACGCCGTGTGCGCCCGCCGCGCCGGATAACGCCAACGCCAGTGTTAAAACCAGTTTTTTCATATTGTTCCTTTGTAGGTTGTTGAGGGGAAGGGTTTAATTGTTTATTCGGTTTGCGGATTATAGCAAGAAACGGATTTCAGGCTGCCTTTTGGGTGTGCTATGCCTTGTGCCGTTGTTTCGCCAGCAGGCGCGCCGCGCTGTCCAGCAGCCAGCCGATGATGCCGATGAGCACAATCGCCGCCATCAGCTCCGAATACGCCAGCCTGTCGCGCGTGTCCAAAATAAAATAGCCCAAGCCTTCGTTTACGCCGAGCATTTCGCAGGGCACCAGCACCACCCACGAAATGCCAATCGCCAGCCGCAAGCCGTTGAGAATGTCGCCCAGCACGGCGGGCAGCATGATTTTGAACATCATCTCCGCGCGTGTTGCCGAGAGCGAGCGCCCGAGTTCCAGCCATTGCGGGTTGATGTTGCGCACGCCCGAGGCGGTGTTCAGGATAATCGGCCACACGGCGGCAAACGCCAGCAAAAAATAAATCGGCGCGTTGCCGATGCCAAACAGCATCACCGCCACGGGCATCCACGACAGCGGCGACACCATGCGCAAAAACTGAAACGCGGGGCCGGCAGTCTCTTCGGCGCGGCGCGACAAGCCGAGCGCAAAGCCGATGGGAATGCCCGCCGCCAACGCGCCCATCAAGCCCACTGCCACGCGTTGCAAACTCGCGCCGATGTGCGCCCACAGCGCGGCTTCGGGCAACAGATGCGCCAAGCTGCCCAATGCGGCGGCGGGCGTGAGCATGTTGGCCAGCGGCATCGATTGCACCAAAATCAGGCTGCCGATTTGCCAAAACGCCAGCAGCGCGAGCAAACCCGTTAATCCCAAAATTGGTGTGCGGTATTTCATGGTGTGTGTCCTATAAAGCGAATGTTTCCTGCCGTTGCAGCGATTGCAGGCCGAACGACGACATCAAACCGTCGCGCTGCAAGGCGCGTTCCACAAAGCGGGTGTCAAACAGCTCGCGGGCGGCTTTTTCAGGCTGCACATCGTTCAGAAAGGTGTTCACGCCCGCCAGATGCGTTTCTTTGAGCAGCTTAACCAGCAATTCGCTGTATGACTGGAACGGGAACGGCTGGAAATCCACCCGCCGCTGTTGCCAATCGGCATGGCGGATGGCGCCCGTGCGCTCGTATTTCTGCCACACCACCGGTTCGGGCTGCAACACGGCGCGCAGCACCTTGGCATCGTGCGGCGTGTAGTGCCGGATGCCTTGTTTTGCCAGCAGCTCCGCCGTTTCGGCGCGGTGGTGTTTGGCAAACGCTGCCGCGTCCACCAGCGCGTTAATCACGTTTTGCACCCATTCGGGGCGCGATTGGATGTCGTGGTCGTGCATCATGCTCAGGCAGCAGGCGTGGTCGCGCCAGATGTCGCCCGAAAAGCGCAGGATTTTGCCCACGCCTTTGGCTTCCACCAGCGCGTTAAACGGCTCGGCAACGATGAATCCGCCGATTTGCTTGGCCGCCAACGCCGCCACCATGTCGGAAGGCGGCATCACGGTGAGCCGCACCTGCCCCGCCTGCGGGTTTTTTTCCACTACCGCCAAGCCCGCCTGACGCAGCATCTGCTGCACGATGATGTTGTGAATGGAATACCAAAACGGAATCGCCACTGTTTGCCTCTGCAAATCCGCCGGCGCGTTCACATCGGGGCGCACCGTGAACGCCGAGCCGCAAACGTGGTTCCACATCAGCGCGCGCACGGGCGCACGGCTGCCGTAGCGCATCCACACGCTCATCGGCGAGAGCACGTGAATCAAATTCACCTGCCCCGATAAAAACGCTTCCACCAGCCCTGCCCACGAGCGGAACAGTACGGGCTTTGCCGCCGCCACGCCGTGTTGTTCAAACAGGCCTTTGCCGTGCGCCACCAGCAGCGGCGCGGCATCCACAATGGGCAGATAGCCGATGGCAAGCGGCGCATTGGGCTGCATGGCGGCGTTTTTGCCGCAGGCTTACAACAGCGGCAGCGCGGCGGATGCGGTGAACAGGGCGGACAATTTCATAAAATCGCGGCGTGTGTACATAATCGGGTTCTTTTTTGTTGTCGGATGGATGGGATGGGGCGGTTATGCGTTGAGGCAGCCTGAAAACGGACAGAGCGTTTTCAGGCTGCCTCAAATCACAAATTCCACCGTTGCCGCCTGCTGCGTATCCTGCTGCGCGTGATACGGCGATTGCATAATCTCGCCGCGCAAACGGCTCAAATCGTGCAGCCGCCCGTGGCACGGAAACGGCGTTTCAGGCTGCCATTCGCCCGCTTTGCGCCCGCCCGCGCCCACTAACACAATGCGGTCGGACACCAGCAGCGCCTCGTCGATGTCGTGGGTAACCATCACCGCCGCCGTGTTGTGCCGCCGCACGATTTCGCGCAGCATCGTCTGCATCTGCTCGCGTATCACCGCGTCCAACGCCGAAAACGGCTCGTCCAGCAGCAACACCTGCGGCTGGCGCGCCACTGCCCGCGCCAAAGCCGCCCGCTGCGCCATGCCGCCCGACAGCTCGGACGGATATTTCTGCGCCGCGTGCGCCAAGCCCACTTCTTCCAGCGCATCGTTCATCCGCCGCTTGCGCTCGGCTTCGCCCAGCAGCGGCTGGCGTTGAAATCCAAGCCGAACGCCACGTTGTCGCGCACATTCAGCCACGGCAGCAGCGCCGCGCTTTGGAACACCAGCCCCACGCGCGGATGCGGGCGCGAAAACGGCTCGCCAAACAGCCGCACCTGCCCCGACAGCGCCTGCTTCAACCCCGCCAGCACGCGCAGCAGCGACGATTTGCCCACGCCGCTTGCCCCCAGCAGGCTCACCAGCTCGCCCGAGCGCACCGCTAAGTCAAAGTCGTGCAAAACGGTTTTGACCGCGCCGCCTTGCGGATAGCCCAGCGAAACGCGGTCGATTTCTAATGCGTGTGTCATGGCGTGTTCCTAAGAGAAGGGTGGCGGCGTAGGATACGCAATGGCATTGCCGATTTGATTTTTGATACTTTGCTTTATGCGGTTGGTTTATATGAAAGGCAGCCTGAAACGCGTTTCGCTTGTTTTAGCTTCGCTGAAACGCGCTTCGCTTGTTTTCAGGCTGCCTTTGGGGCATCGCGGCGCTTTCACGCCTTTACGCCGTCGTATTCGCCGCTGCGCGCGAACCATGCCTGCACGAACGGGCACACCGCGCGGATTTTCCAGCCCTGCGCCGCCGCGTGCGCCGCCAGCGCGTCCAGCAGCTTTTTGCCCACGCCCTGCCCGCGCAGCGATTCGTCCACAAAGGTGTGGTCGGCGGTGATGGTGTGCGCGTTTAATGTTGTCCAATGGATAAACGCCAGCGTGCGCCCGCCTTCACGGTAAACGATTTGGTTGGCTTCGGTGGTGAACAGCATGTGGTCTCCTTGGTGGGTTGGGACGGCGTTTCAGGCTGCCTTTTGTGTGGCTAGGGCACGGCTTGCGGGCAAGCCGTAGGGAGCGCGGTTTTAGGTTTTCAGGCTGCCGTCATCTGCGCCCGCGTTTGCCTTGCGCGCCGGTTTGCATGGATAGGCAGCCTGAAATCCGATTATTCTGCCCAAAAAATCAACTTTCAGGCTGCCTTTGGCATTGATACGCAAGCAACAAAAGGCAGCCTGAAACAAATTGACGCACCGCCGCGCTGCCCATCAACGCATCGCCCGCTGTATCCCCGCAATCGACACCAACGCCAACACCAGCCCAACCATCGAGCGCACATCCAAAGCCTGCCCCAAAAACAGCCAGCCCAACACAAACGCGCTCACAGGGCTGAGCAGCCCCAGCGACGACACCGCCGCAGGCGACAGTCGCGCCAGCCCGCGAAAAAACAGCCCGTATGCCAGCACCGCCCCCACCAGACACAAATACGCATAGCCGCCCGCATTCGCTGCCGTCAGCTGATGCGGCACGCCCTCGCGCCACAGCGTTATCGGCAGCAAAAACAGCCCGCCCGCCACCAGCTGCCAGCCGGTAAACGCCGCGCCCGACAGCTTAATCTGCCAATGCTTGGACAAATACACGCCCAACGCCATCGCCGCCGAACCCGCCAACGCCGCCGCCACGCCCAGCCCGTCCAAGCGCGCCGTGGGCGACAACACCAGCAGCCCGATGCCCGCTACGCCCGCCGCCGCCCACGCCCACGCCGCTTTCGGCGGCATCTGCCCGCCAACCAGCCAAGTGAGCAGCAGCACCATCAGCGTTTGCGTGGACGTTAAAATCGCCGCCAGCCCGCCCGTGAGCCGATACGCCGCCACAAACAGCATCGCCTGAAACAGCCCGATATTCAGCACGCCCAGCAGCGCAATCCTGCCCCAATCGCGCCGCGCGGGCATCTGCCGATACGCCGCCAACAGCAACACCCCCGCAGGCAGCACGCGCAACAGCGCCGCCGTAAACGGACGCTCGGGCGGCAAAAACAGCGTGGTAACCAGATAAGTGCTGCCCCAAATCAGCGGGGCAAGCGCGGTGAGCAACAGGTCGGGGAGATGGGTGCGGGTGGCGGGCATTTTGGGTCTGTTATGGTTGGGATGGTTGAGGCAGCCTGAAAACGAGATAGGCGGTTTCAGGCTGTCGCTGGTGTTCAATCTTCGGGTAGTAACAACATTTCGCCGTTGCATCACACGCGGCGGCTGACCAAGCAGAATTTTTCGGATAAAACGGGCATGGGAACTCCTGCGAACAAAGCGGGGTTTGAGCGGTGTGATACCGCAAATGATTTAGGCAGCCTGAAAACCGCTTTTCAGGCTGCCTACTGCTGTTTATTTACGCTTGCCGCGCAACACACGCACCATGTCGCGTATTTGATGTGCCAGCGGACGAAGCACCTTGGATTCACGCCGCATTTTCCGCATGCGCTCGCGCCATTTGGCTGCTAAATTACGCATTGGCAAGCATTTGCGATAGAAATAATCCACGCGGGCAAACAGCTCTGCATCACGGTTCGCATGATGCCCGATGCCCACGTTGTCCAAGCGATATTTCAAATCTTGAATTTCGCGCAACAATTCGTTTTTATTGTTTTCCGCATCATGCAAAATCAAATGCAGCAAACCGTAATTCGCAGGGTCTTCCGCCAATGCGCGGCGCACCAGTGCGTTTCGGTATGCAGCCTGATAGGCTTGGTGCTTATCCACACCTGCAATAACCGAATTGCCATAGGCATCGTTGCTGGAAATGCGGTGATGGTAATACGCCAATTCTTTGTTGAGCGTTTTGATTTCGCCCAAGCGGAATAGGCGTAAGTTGTAATCCCAGTCGCCCAACACAGGTAAAGCAGCGTTATAACCGCCAATTGTTTTTGCGGCGCTCATGCGAATCAACAAGCAGATAGGCGGGGTAATATTGCCTTTAATCAAGCGAACCGCATCAGCATGGTCGCGCCAATAGCCCCATTCCAGCGCATTAAGCTGGCGCACGGTGTCTTGTTTAATTTCCTCGTGAATCACCACGCAGTTGGTCAAAACCGCCACCGCATCGCGGTTTTTTTGCAAAAAGGCAACTGTTTCCTGTAAAAAATCGGGATGCCAGCTATCGTCGTCATCATGGATAACCAAAAACTCCTCGTTCGCCCGCTCAAACGCGCAATTGGAAGCCGCTTCCATGCCCAGCGATTGCGGGTTGTGGATAACCGTTAATCGTTCGCCGAATAAATCGCGATAGGTGTCCAGCAATTTCTCCACTGTGGCAACATCGCCGCCATCATTGACCACATACAAATGCCAATTTTGATAACGTTGCTCCAATACGCTATTTAATGCGCGTGCCAACAGCACCGCTCTGTTTTTGGTGCGCGTGATAATGGCAACCGAACCGTCGGTTTTGAGATTGGGCAATGAAGCAAAGGCTTGGGGTTGAGGGAAAAGAGTTGTATTCATGGTGCTACCTGTGTTTAAAACTGGTTACGGATAAATTCAGGATACGCAGCAAATTCATTTTTGGCCACGTTGTACAAATGCGAGTTCGCAGCTTGCAACCCGCTGTTACACCAATATTTCATTACCCCGCAAGGCCAGCCCCCACCATATAGAAACGAATACACTTCGCTTTCATTTTTTGGCAATTCGTTTTCAACGATGGGTCTAAATTCGGCGTGCGCATAAGTTGCCGCGTGCATGATTTGCCCTAAATGGGCGATTTCTTGCTTATTGGGCGAGCAGAATACCTGCATCATTGCGGCAATAGCCGTGTCAATAGAGACTTCATCGGCAGAAAGGGTTAAATGTTTCTCGCCCGCATGCCATGTGCGAATTGCATCCAATGCGGCTGCCTGAAAATGGGCAATCGTGCTGTTGAACCAGCCTAAATAGCGATAATAAACGTCTTTTTTAAACATCGGCTCAAAGGCATCGCCCACTTGCTTAAAGTCCACGGTGGTTTCATGGTTGGCAGAATGCAAGTTTTCCAGCAAGTTCACGCCATTGCGCAATAGCAACGCGTTTTTCAACTGTTCAAATTTGTTGCCAAACGCAGAGAACATCACGCCATTGTGATACGACTTACCCGCAATAGCTTCGCTTATCCCCCATAAACCATAGTAATAACCCGCCAAATTTTGCTCTACGCCCGCATAACGGCGCAAATCAATTAAGGCTGCCTGCATGGTGCCCGCCCAGCCTAAATCCACAATGGCTGCTTTGCGGTCATCGCGGAATACGCCTTCTTGGCGGTAATAGCCCATAGCGTTGTCAAAAACACCTTTAAAGGTGGGCAGCATGTCATCGAGCAAATAGCTGTTGATATAGTCTTTAATTAAAGCCGTTTTTGACCAATCCACTAAATTGTCTAACGGACCAATAATGTCATGCAAACCATGTTTATCGATAACTTCGTCGCTAAGATTGAAAGGTTTGAAAATATCGCGGAATGCACTGTTTTCATTAATTGAATGTTCTACCAAAAACAGTAATGATTTATCAGAGAGCCGCCCATTTTGGATAATTTCTGTATAGCAAGTAGAATAATGCAGCACTTTGCGCGAAACATATAAATAGCCGGATGTCGTACCGCATGACTTGTCTAAATCGCAAATATCCCATGCTGCTTGAATCACTTGGGCGTCGCGGGCGCAGAAATAAACATGCTCGATTTTATTGCGTTTCACCTGTCCTGCCAGCCATTGAACATAGCTGTATAGCGTTAATGCGCCCAAACTTTTTCCCAGCTTGCGCCAAAAGGCTTCTTCGCGGTCGGTTTCTTTTTGAGCATCCAAATCGGCCAAGCGGGACAAAATGGAAAATGGTACCAAATCGGCAGATAAGCTCGCGCCTACACGACGTTCCGCAATGAAACGAGGGTAGTGCAGCGTGCTGATGCCAGCTTGCTTGGGTTGCTCAACATCTGAATGCAAGTTATCGCCAATATGCAAAATACGTTGGTTGGCTGGAATATGTTTGCGCACAACGTTCCAAATTTTGCCCGTGTGCTTGGTTTGGTTGTATTCGGAAGAAACAAACAAATGATCGCAGAGCGTATCAATTTGGTTGTATGCCAAAATGGTGCTGATTTGCTCTTGGGACAAATACATATCCGAAACGAAAATAATGGTTTTGCCTGCCGCTTTTAAGCGTTTTATCAGTTCTACTTGGTCGGCAATTGCCACGCACGCTACTTTTTCAGCTTGAATTTCGGCTTCGCGCGCGGTCGCAACAAGACTGGCAGCTCCTGCCAATTGCGGCGCCGCTTGCACTTGCTGATAAATTTCATCGAATGTAATTTCTTCGGCTTTCGTTGCTGCCCATGCAATGGCGCGAGCGCGGTTTTCCGCGTCAAAGCGTATTTTGGCAAAGCCTTTCGCATCAAAGCCATGCGCCAATAATTCACGTTCCACATATGCGAATAAGTCAATGGGGCATTCCAGCACGCGCGTGAGCACCGTATCAAAAATATCAAACGACACGACATCTGCATCTTTTGCTTTTTTTAATGCGGTTGCGATGTAGTTTTCATCTGGTTCGGGCGGTTGATTAAGCCATCTTTCTCTCGCGTCAAGCAATAATGTTTGAGAACGAACATCCATTCCTTTTTCCTTATTTACCTTATTTAATTTAAAAAATCAAAGACGTTTTACTAAACGGGCTATTATAGCCGATACGAGCAAATTTTGTTATTTTACCCCCTCCACCCCCATCGGCAGCCTGAAACCTGTTTCCGCTATAATCCCCGCTTTTTCCCCACGGCAACACCATGACCCCATCCCGCCCCACCCGCATTCTCGGCATAGACCCCGGCAGCCGCACCACAGGCTTTGGCATTATTGACGTGGTGGGGCGCGAGCAGGTTTATGTGGTTTCAGGCTGCATCAAAACGATTAAAAACGACGAGCTGGCGGGGCGCATCGGCATCATCGTGGAAAACATCAGCGAGCTGGTTGCCACCTATCGCCCCACCGTGGCAGCGGTGGAGCGCGTGTTTGTGAACGTGAACCCAGCGGCCACGCTGATGCTGGGGCAGGCGCGCGGCGCGGCGATTGCGGCGCTGGTGTTGCGCGGGCTGCCCGTTTACGAATACACTGCGCTGCAAGTGAAGCAAGCCGTGGTGGGGCAGGGCAAAGCGGCGAAGGAGCAAGTGCAGCACATGGTGGTGCAAATGCTGAAACTGTCGGGTACGCCGCAAGCTGATGCGGCAGACGGCTTGGCGATTGCGCTCACCCACGCGCTGCGCAATCAAGGCTTGGCGGCAAAGCTCGGCAGCACGCAAGTAAAAGGCGGGCGGTTTCAATAGGCAGCCTGAAAAAGGGTTTATACATTTTCAGGCTGCCCAAGCGAGTGCGCCCGCGTTGAGGCAGCCTGAAATCAAGGCAAACCGGCAGCAAATGGAACGGCGGTGGCTCGCCGCCAACTGGCTGATGAAACAGGATGGTCGCAGGTCGGGCATCAATGCCCGACCCCCCGTAGCGCAACACCCAAGGCAGCCTGCGTAGCGAAGCTAAATCCAACCCATCCAACAAAACACCGTTTGGCACGCAACGCCAAACGGTTTTGCTTTTTCAGGCTGCCGCCTATCCCCGCCGCAATACCCGCTCGAAAACGCAAATTTACGTTAATATCCCGTTTTCCCAACCTGGCCAAAGGAAACCCCATGCCCGCCGTCCTCGCCCCGCAGCCCGCCACCATCACCGTCCAAGACCAAACCTCCGCCGGCAAAATCCTGCACGAGCTGTTTTTAAAATTCAGCACCAACCGCATCAGCGCCGCCGAGCTGATTCGCGAGCGCGTGCGCCAAGAAGTGGCCGCCTACAACAACCGCAGCGAAGCAGCCGTCCTGCGCCACAGCCTTGTCATCCCCACCGCGCGCGGCGACATCGTGCTAGAGCCGCACGGCAAAAAACATCAACCCGTGGATGCCGAAGCGCAAATCGCCGTCGCGCTCAAAGCCTTTGAGCAAAACGGCTTTTTCATCCTTGCCGACAGCCGCCAGCTAGAAACGCTGGACGAAACCGTGTATCTGCACGAAGGCTTGATTGTGAACTTCATCAAGCTCACGCCATTGGTGGGCGGCTAGTTTGAGCCGCGCAGCGATTTTCAGGCTGCCTGCGTAGCGCAGCGAAGTTGCGAAGCTAAAACCGATTAACCCCATCCGCAAAGGAATTGCCATGACCCAATATCAACTTGATAACACCATTTCCGCCGAACAACGCGCCGAATTTGACCAACTGCTTGCCCAAATCATTGAAGAATGGGCAGGCGAACTCAAAAACTGCCCCCAGCTATGTTTCCAAAGTAGAAAAAGCCCCGCCCGAAACGCGCGTAAACCTGCTGATTTTTTTGATTGAGCAAATCCGCGGTTGGAAATTGTTTAAAGAAGGCGGTCCCGCATACAAAAGCATGCCCGCCGAAATGAGCTACACCAAATAAAGGTACAAAGCGCTACATTCTTGCCCAAGCCATCGCCCGCAAAACCCTGCCGATGAGCGAAGACGACATCCGTCGCATTTTTGCCGCCATGTTTGATGCCAACGGATTAGCCGAAGACCAAGCCTATTTCTACCCCATCAAACACCTGCTCAACCAAATCAAAAAACAATATCCCAACCCATCCGAAGCACTCATAGGCAGCCTGAAAACCGCCCGCGAGCAATTCCAAAAGTTCAGCAGCCAAAGCGTGTATTTCATTTATTTCATTGATCGCACTACCGCGAGCAAAATCGTTTCCGCGTTTAACGAAATCATCAGCGAAGTAGGGCAAGCCGCATTCCCCTACGATGACAGATTCGCCGAACACGCCAACCCCCAGCTTGCCGCTTTGCCTGCGCCCGAACAAAAAACATGGGCAAAAATCATCACGCTCGCCCTATCCGCCAACGCCGCCCAACCCAGCGCAAAATATCTGAAAGAAAGCAAAGCATTGATAGACGAATTGGGCGCGGATAAATTCAAAAAAATGCTGCACGGCTGGCTAGATTTTGCCCGCACCGCCGAAGACCGCCTAGTGTTTCCCATTGAAAACATCAACCAAACCATCTTCAAAGGCTTGGTATGGATGTGCGCCCATTTCCACGACACCGCCACGATTACCGCCATCGCCGATTTAGCCCTACACAGCTACGAAAAAGTCCCCGATGTAGGCGCGCGCTACCAAGCCATCGGCAACGCCTGCTTCTATACGCTGTACCGCTCCAAAGGGCTGGACGGCATTGCCCAGCTCACGCGCTTGCGCCTGCGGATTAAATTCAGCAACGCGCAAAGCGCCATCAGCAAATATCTGGATGCCGCCGCTGCCGAGCGCGGCGTGAGCCGCAATCA
>CAUQDE010000021.1:0-12276 GCA_963516425.1 uncultured Kingella sp. | reverse complement strand
GTAATGGCTTGAATAAACATCAGTAATCCAAGCCCCAGTCGCAAGTGATTTGGCGGTTTTTGTTGTCCACGCTGTCGATGAATTGGTCAACGAAGGGAATCAGTTTTTCGCCATGCTCGCCGCGCACAACCAGAATGTCGTGTGCGCCTGTTTCCATCAGATTGATGACTTCGCCGAGATTGATGCCGTTGCGGTTTTTGACTGCCATGCCGATTAGGTCGGCCCAGTAATACTCGCCTTCTTCGGTGGGTTCAAATTGTTCGCGGGGCACTTCGATGGTGTAGCCGCGCAATAGGGCGGCTGCGTCGCGGTCGTTGATGTGGGCGAGTTTGACTTGGAGTTCGTCGCCTGCCATTTTGCCGCTTTCCACTTCGGCGAGGATGTGTTCTTTGCCTTTGCTTAAACGCCATTGTGGGTAGTCTAACAGGCTGTCGGTGTATTCGGTGTCGGATTGGACTTTTATCCAGCCCTTGATGCCGAACGCGCCTTTGATGTAGCCCATTGCTACCCAGTTTTGCGTGTTGCTCATGGCGTGAGAATTAGGCGGCCGCTTTTTGTTCGGCAACCAATTTGGCAACGGCATCGCTCACTTGCGCGCCGTTTGATACCCAGTGGTTCAGGCGGTCGGCGTGAATGCGGATGCGTTCTTGTTTTTCGTTGGCTACGGGGTTGAAGAAACCTACACGCTCAATGAAACGACCGTCGCGGCGGGCTTGTTTGTCGGCTGCAACGATGTAGAAGAAAGGACGTTTTTTAGAGCCGCCACGGGCTAAACGGATAACTACCATTATTGGGATTCCTTAGGAAAATTAGGGATATGGAAAAACCGCGCATTTTAGTGTGTTTTGCCTTGTTTAGGCAAGCGTTTATTTGGGATTGTGCGACGGGGGCGATGATCGGGGCGTTGCATTGAAGTTGGCAGAACGTAGGGCTACAATGTTTTCGTTAAACTCGGTGAATGAATGTTAAACGGTTGCGGCGTGGGTTTGCCGCTTCACGCTCAATTTGAATTGAACTTGCTCAAACCACAAGGAGAATAACTATGTCGGATTTAGAAAAAACTTTGCAACGTGTTGTGCCGCTGGCAACCCAATTGCGCCATGAATTGCACGCGCATCCCGAGTTGTCGGGGCAGGAAGTGTGGACGAAGCAGCGGCTGATGGATTTTTTGCGCGACCATTCGGGCTTGGAATTGTTTGACCGCGGGCATTATTTTTATGCGCTGTATCGCGGCACAAGCGATGCGCCTGCGATTGCGTTTCGGGCGGATTTTGATGCGCTGCCGATTGAGGACGAAATCGACGCGCCGTATCGTTCGCAATGCGCGGGTGTGGCGCATAAATGCGGGCATGACGGGCATTCGGCAACGCTTTGCGCGCTGGCTTTGACGGTGGAGGCGATGCAGCCTGAACGTTCGGCGGTGTTTTTGTTTCAGCCTGCCGAGGAAACGGGCGCAGGGGCGAAAACGTGTTTGGGCGTGTTTGATGAGCAGGATATCGGCGAGTTTTACGCGTATCACAATTATCCGGGCGAGCCGTTTAAAACGGTGTCGCTGCTGACGGGGACGATTTGTTTGACTTCCAAGGGGTTGAGTTTGTTTTTTGACGGCAAGCCTGCGCATGCGAGCCAGCCTGAAAACGGCATCAATCCCGCTTATGCGATTGCGCGGCTGATTGGTGAAATTGAGCAGATTCAAGCGGACGAATCGCTGTTTGAGGGGTTTATTCGGTGCACGATTGTGAATGTGCAGGTGGGCGAGGCGGCGTTTGGCGTGTCGGCGGGCGACGGAGTGCTGCGGCTGACCATTCGCGCGTATCACGAGCGGGATTTGGCTAAGTTGGAGGAGCTGATTGTGGTGGCGGCGCGCCATTTGTGCGATGCGCGGGGCATCGGGCTGCGCACGGAAAGTTGCGACCATTTTCCCGCCACGGTGAACGATGAGCGGGCGGTGGCGAAGGTGTGGGCGGCGTGTGAACGCACGGGCGTGCCGATTAAGGAGCTGCCTGTGCCGTTTCGGGCTTCGGAGGATTTCGGCTGGTTTTTGAAACGGGTGCCGGGGACGATGCTGTTTATCGGCACGGGCGAGACGGCTGACCCGCTGCATACGGTGCATTATGATTTTCCTGATGATTTGATTGAGGTGGGGGTGCGGACGTTTTGGGCGTTGGTGGAATCGGATAGGGTGTTGTGAAGCGTGGGGCAGCCTGCGGAGCGTAGCGGAGTTGCGAAGCTAAAATAGGATTTCAGGCTGCCTCGGGGTGGAAATTATCAATAGGTTGGTTTTCAGGCTGCTTATGTGTTTTCAGGCTGCCTATGTTTGTTTTGGAGCGGTTTTGATGCGTGAATATGCTTTTCGTTTTGCTTATGATTCGTTGCGGGTGAGTCGTATTTTGCAAAGTTCGCCGTGGTCTATGTTTTTTGGGGGTGCGTTTTTTGTTTCATTGTTTGGTTCTGGGTTGTTGGCTGTGGATTTTCAGGCTGCCTTACAGAATGTCAATTTTGTGAATGTGATGGTGGGGATTATGATGGTTATGTTGGGCAAAACGGGGTGGGATATGTTGGTGCAAGGTTGGCGAGAGGCAGGTGTTAGAGCGATTAAACGCTGCGCCAACAAGCACTTGGCGATTGGTGGAGGTGGAAATTAAAGTGAAAGGGAGCAAATTTTTTGGATTTGACTTTGGCTACTACACTAAGGTGATGGGTAATGAGTTGTATATTGAGATTGGTGCGGGTAGTTTGCAACCAGACAATTCGTGGCGGTTGCAGGTAAACGGGCAGTCTTTGCTGCTGGCGGTGGCGCGTGATGATGGGGAGGCGGTGGTGCCGTTGGATGGGGAGTTGAATTGTTTGCAGGGGTTAAGCAGTGCTGAGCGGGCGCGTTTGAAAGGGGAAATACAGCGGGCGGTGGAGGCAGGGGCAACGGGGAATATAATGGTTGAGGCAGCCTGAAAACGGGATTTCAGGCTGCCCCGGGCGTTCATTCCATCCACTATAATGCGTGTTCCCACCAACCCGAAACGGAGCGTAACCATGCAACACACAGCCACTTTGAACAACGGCGTAGCCATGCCCTTGCTGGGTTTGGGCGTGTTCCAAATGGCAGACAAAGCCGAGTGCGAACAAGCCGTACACGCGGCGATTGACAGCGGCTACCGCCTGATTGACACCGCCGCCAGCTATCAAAACGAAACGGAAGTTGGCAATGCGCTGCGTGCGCACGGCATTGACCGCAAAGAAATTTTCTTGACCACCAAATTATGGGTACACGGCAACAGTTACGAAGGCGCAAAAGCCCAGTTTGAACGCAGCCTGAACCGCCTGCAAACGGATTATGTGGATTTGTATCTCATCCACCAGCCCTACGGCGATGTGTTCGGCGCGTGGCGGGCGATAGCGGAATTGCAGGCGGCGGGCAAAATCCGCGCCATCGGCGTGAGCAATTTTTCCCCCGACCGTTTAACCGATTTGGCGGTGTTCAGCGGCATCAAGCCTGCCGTAAACCAAATTGAAGTGAACCCGTTTAACCAGCAGCTTCATGCCGTGCCGTTTAACCAAAGCGAGGGCGTGCAGCCGCAGGCATGGGCACCGTTTGCCGAAGGGCGCAACAATCTGTTTGCCCATCCCGCGCTTGCGCCGATTGCGCGAACGCACGGCAAAAGCATCGGGCAAGTGGTTTTGCGTTGGCTGGCGCAACGCGGCGTGGCAAGCGTTGCCAAATCGGTGCACCCCGAGCGCATGGCGGAAAACCAAGCCATTTGGGATTTTGAACTGAGCGAAGCTGAAATGCGCCAAATCACGGCCATGGACACCGCTACCAGCGCGTTTTTCTCCCACCGCGACCCCGAGCGCATCAAATGGCTGGCGGGGCGGGAAATGGATGTGTGAAACGGAACGGGCAGCCTGAAAAACGGGTTTGGGTTTCAGGCTGCCTTTTGTGTTGTGATTATTTTTTAAGGAACGGAAACGATGCGCCCTTTAACGTGTGAAATCCGCTTGGATTATTTGCGGGACAATTATCAATATTTGAAAGCGCTGCACGGCAACAAGCTGCTGGCGGTGATGAAGGCGAACGCTTATGGGCACGGGGCGGTGCAGTGTGCGCGCGCATTGCATGATGCGGCGGACGGTTTTGCGGTGGCGTTTTTGGAAGAGGCGGTGGAGCTGCGCGAGGCGGGAATTACCAAGCCGATTGTGGTGCTGGAAGGGGTTTTTCAGGCTGCCGATTATGCGGCGGTGGCGGAATACCGCTTGTGGCCGGTGGTGCATTGTCAGGCGCAGTTGGAGGGGCTGCTGGCGTTTGATTGGCGCGAGCCGGCAACGGTGTGGTTGAAGATGGACAGCGGGATGCACCGCACGGGCTTTTTCCCGCATAACTATGCGGCGGCGTTTGCTGCACTGCGCCAGAGCGGCAAGGTGGGGGAGATTGTGAAGATGTCGCATTTTGCCTGCGCGGACGAAACCGAGCGGGGGATGACCCAAATGCAGTTGGAGGCGTTTGATTTGGCTTGCGCGGGGCTGGACGGGGCGGAGAGCTTGGCGAATTCGGCGGCGATAATGGCGTATCCCGAGGCGCGGCGCGATTGGGGGCGGGCGGGGCTGGCGTTGTATGGTGTGGACCCGTTCGGCGCGTTTTCAGGCAGCCTGAAACCGGTGATGCGCTTGAAAAGCGAGGTGTTCGCCGAGCGGGTGTTGCAGCCGCACGAGCCGATTGGCTACGGCGCTTCGTTTTACACCAAGCGTTCCACGCGGGTGGGCGCGGTGGCGGGGGGCTATGCGGACGGCTATCCGCGCCGCGCCGCGAGCGATACGCCGGTGGCGATTGACGGCGTGCGCAGCCGTTTGATTGGGCGGATTTCCATGGATATGCTCACGGTGGATTTGCAGCAGGCGGATATGGGCGTGGGCAGCGAGGTGGAGCTGTTTGGCGACATCATCAGCGTGAACGAAGTCGCCGCCGCGGCGGGGACGATTGCTTACGAGGTGTTGTGTAATGTGAAGCGGGCGAAGCGGGTTTATAGTTGATTAGAATTTCAATGATACGGCGTTGCCAACGCCCTGATGTACTATTCGTACACGGCTCTCGTTGTCGCCTTGTCTCATTTTTATTTTAATCAACTATTATTTAGCGGCAGCCTGAAAATGGGGGAATAGGTTTTTCAGGCTGCCTATGCGCGCTGGTTTGCCGGAGGCAGCCTGCGGAGCGTAGCGGAGTTGCGAAGCTAAAACCATGCGGTGCATTCGCCTTTATCAGCCAAACATGGCACAATGCGCTGTTTTTTCAGGCTGCCCCACCCGCATCGGCAGCCTAGGCAGCCTGAAACCAGCCAAAGGATACCCACCATGCTTAAACACTCTTTTCTCGCCGTTGCCGCGCTCGCCCTGCTTGCCGCGTGCGCGGGCGACGGCAGTTCCAAAAATCCCGCCATGAAAGCGCAGGGCAGCTGGAAAGAAATCGGCAAAATCAACGAGGGCAACATCGACGTGTCCTACGATACGGGCAGCCTGAAACGGCAAGGCAACACCGCCACGCTCACCGACCGCAAATACGTGCACAAGCCCAGCAAAGAAAGCTACCGCAACACGCCCGAATACAAATACGCCATCAGCCAATGGGCGTTCCAATGCGACGCGCGCAATTTCCGCATCACGCAAGCGCAGTTTTTTAACGACAAAGGCGTGTCGCTCGCCAAGCACCAATATTCCGCCGGCCAAACGCGCTACGAAACCGCCCTGCCCGACACCCCCGCCGCCAGCCTGCTGAACATCGCGTGCGCGCCGAAAACCGCCAAGTAGTCCGACCAATCGTTACCAACAGGCAGCCTGAAAGCCGATTTTCGCTTTTCAGGCTGCCCTTGCAATCAACCAACCTATTGTTTTTGTTTACAGAGAACCACCATGCCCAATCTAACCGTTTACAACACCCTCACCCGCCAAAAAGAACCCTTTGCCCCGCTCAACCCGCAAAACGTGCGCATGTATGTGTGCGGCATGACCGTGTATGACTACTGCCACCTCGGGCACGCCCGCGTGCTGGTGGTGTTTGACATAATTGCCCGCTGGCTGCGCCAACACGGCTACCCGCTCACCTATGTGCGCAATATTACCGACATTGACGACAAAATCATCGCCCGCGCCAACGAAAACGGCGAAACCATCCAGCAGCTCACCGCCCGCTTCATCGCCGCCATGAACGAAGATTCCGACGCGCTGGGCGTGCAACGCCCCGATGTTGAACCCAAAGCCACCGAACACATCGCGCAAATGATTGCCATGATTGAGCAACTCATCGTCAACGGCAAAGCCTACGCCGCCGCCAACGGCGATGTTTACTACGCCGTGCGCGAGTTCCCCGCCTATGGGCAGCTATCAGGCAAATCGCTGGATGACCTACGCGCAGGCGAGCGCGTGGAAGTGGACGGTTTTAAGCGCGACCCGCTGGATTTTGTGCTGTGGAAAGCCGCCAAACCCGAAGAGCCGCATTGGCAAAGCCCGTGGGGCAACGGGCGGCCGGGCTGGCACATAGAATGCTCCGCCATGGGCGGCGAATTGTTTGGCGACACGTTTGACATCCACGGCGGCGGCGCGGATTTGCAGTTCCCGCACCACGAAAACGAAATCGCCCAAAGCTGCGGCGCGCATAAAGGCATCTGCGGCGAACACGCGCCCCGCGCCGCGCACAAAACCATCGACAGCCATGTGAAATACTGGCTGCACAACGGCTTTATCCGCGTGGACAACGAAAAAATGTCCAAATCGCTGGGCAATTTTTTCACCATCCGCGATGTGTTGAAAAAATACGATGCCGAAGTGGTGCGCTTTTTCATCCTCCGCGCCCACTACCGCAGCCCGCTGAACTATTCCGATGCCCATCTGGACGATGCCAAACACTCGCTCACCAGCCTGTATAACGCCTTGGGCAACGTTGCCCCCGCCGCATTTGTGTTAAGCGAACACGCCAACGACTACACCCGCCGCTTCTACGCCGCGATGGACGACGATTTTGACACCGTGAAAGCCGTTGCCGTGTTGTTTGAGCTGGCAAAAGAAGTCAACAAAACCCAATCTGCCGAGCTTTCAGGCTGCCTCAAAGCGCTGGCAGGCGTGCTGGGCTTGCTGCAACGCGAACCCCACGAATTTTTGCAAAGCGGCGCACCTGATAACGGCTTATCGGCAGACGCGATTGAAGCCCTGATTGCCCAGCGCAACCTTGCCCGCGCCAATAAAAATTGGGCGGAATCCGACCGCATCCGCGATGAACTCGCCGCGCAAGGCGTGGTGTTGCGCGATGCTGGCGGCGAAACCACTTGGACACGCGAATAGGGTAGGGTGGCAATGGCGTGAACCGAACCGCTTTCGCGCCATTGCCCATCACACGCAATACGCCATAAAGGCAGCCTGAAACGGATGATGCGGTTTCAGGCTGCCTTTGGTGTTGTGGGTGGCAAAGCGGTGGGAGAATTTCAGCTTATGCTATGGCGTGGTGATGGCTCGTTGCCAGATGGTTGGTATAAGATATTTCAGGCTGAAACCTTTGCAAAACCTGTAACCGATGGAGCGTCGGCGGCTCGCCGACATCTTGGTAAATTAGTAGCGCAATGTTTGAAGTGTTGGCGACGAGCCGTCGCCGCTCCATTTTAGATTTTCAACCTTGCGCGTTGCGCTTCGGTATAACCATTTATACCCAAATCAAAGATTTGGACAAATGGATAAGGCTGCTGTTAGGGTTTTGCAAAGGTTTCAGGCTGCCTGAACAATCCAAGGCAGCCTGAAATGTCTTATTGCGGGTAAAACGTGAATGCTTGATTATTTCGCCGCCGTAGCCGCAGCCGATGCTTCCGCCGCTTGCTCAGGCATAGAAGATTTGAACCATTTTTGGTAAATCTTATCAAACGTGCCATCTGCTTTCACTTGCTCTATGCCTGCATTGAGTTTTTTGAGCACTTCAGGCTTGCCCTTGGCAACCGCCAACGCGTAATAATCTTTGGGCAATGATGGGTCAATAATTACGCGCAGTTTTCGGTCTTTGTAGTTATTGGCGTAATAAGTGAGCGGCGCGGCATCAGTAAATGCAGCATCCACTTCTTTACGCATTACTTGCTGCACCGCAGCCCATATGCTGGTACTGTGTACAATAGAGCCGTTGCCTGCTTGGATTTGCGGTACGATGTCTTCGCCCACGGAGCCTTCTGGGACGGCAACTTTTTTGCCTTTTAAATCGTTGACTGTTGTGATGGTGCTGCCTTCGGGTACCAATAATGCCTGTGAGCTTTCAAAGTGCGAATTGGTAAAATCCACCAAGGCTCTACGCTCATCCGTAATAGAAATCGCCGATACCGCCATATCCGCTCCTTTGCCCAAGTCTTCCAGCATACCTGTGAAATCATGCGGAATAAAATTGGGACGGAAGCCTTGTTTGTCGCCGATGGCGGTAACCAAGTCAATACCAAAGCCCGAAGGGCGGTTATCCGCATCTGCCATCACAAACGGGGCAATCCCGTTGATGTCAAAGTAAACATTGTAAACAGGGCGCGTGTCATTAACCGCCACATCGGAGGCCACTTTGGGCTCGGCAACTTTTTGCACTTCGGATTTGCCGCAGCCAAGCAATGCCAATACGGCAACTAGGGGAATTAAACGTGTCATTTTCATAATTTATCTTTCGCGTTTTCAGGCTGCCTCAGATTATTTGCGCAGGCTAATTACAATCGCTGCGCCGCGGTTGCGCCAAGTAATCGGAATCACAAACGAACGGTCTTTGCGGGGCAATAAAATTTCATCGGGCGCGCCGCGCAACACGATGGGCACGGAAATTTCAAACTCTTCGCCAAACTCGCTGCGGGCATTGCCGGCAATGGTGTTTGCCACTTCGCCCACCAAGTCCACCATCAAGGCTTCGCTGGTGTCTTTTTCGCCAATCAATACCAGCAGCCGTTCCAGCAGCTCCTTGGGCGCGGTGAAATACACCACGCCTTGGTTTTTGCCCGAAATGGCAATCACACCGGTGAAATCTTTGGCAGAGGGGATTTTGTTTTCAATCAGATAAGGCGTGCCCACCACCAATTCTTCGCCCGCAATCATTTGCGCAAAATATTTTTGCACGCCGTCCAAAAAGACTTGTAATTTTTCTTCTTTCATAATCAAACTCCTTGGTTCAAAAGGGTTTTAGCGCCGCTGAAACTTGCTTTGCTTGTTTTCAGGCTGTCTTGTTTCGTTTGTCTGAGGCAGCCTGAAAAAGGGTGGTTAATCTTCCAACATCTCGTTTAAGGCTTGGAACAACTCTTCGTCCGAGAAGGGTTTATAAAGAAAGCCGCGCGCGCCCAGTTGCAAGGCTTTGATGCCCGTCGCCTTGTCGGAAAGTGCGGACACCACCAGAATATTGGCGTTTTCATCTATGCTGGTGATTTGGTAGATGCATTCCAAGCCGTCCATTTTAGGCATGGTCAAATCCATGGTTACCACGTCGGGATGGTATTGGCGGTAGAGCGCGATGGCTTCTTCGCCGTTGGATGCGGAAGCAACCACTTCAAAATCCATGGAGCCGGAACCGCGCGAAATGCGGTTTCGGATAACGTTTGAGTCATCCACAATCATGATGCGTTTAGACATAAAATCCAATCCTTATCTTAATTTGGGCAGCGTGAAGCTGAATCGGGTGTAACCATGCAGGCGGCTGGCAACGTTTACCGTGCCGCCCAGCGATACGATGCGGTCTTTAATGATATCCAAGCCCACGCCGCGTCCTGCATCTTCGGTGCTGTTTTCGGCGGTGGAGAAGCCGGGGCTGAACAGCAAGGAAATCAATGCGCGTTTGTCCAATTTGGTGGCTTCTTCCGCGGTGTATTTGCCCTGTGCCACGGCTTTGTGCGCGATGGCCGAGTAGTCAATGCCGTTGCCGTCGTCTTCAAAGGTGAGCAAGAATTTGTCGCCTTGGTCTTTAAGGCTCATGTGAACGTGCCCCATCGGCAATTTGCCGCGTTGGATGCGCACTTCCGGGCTTTCAATGCCGTGTACCACAGAGTTGCGCAGCAGTTGGATGGCAATTTCGTTTACCACGCCGTCCACTTTGCTGTTGCCCGTGGTTTCCACGCCGCTGAATGTAAAGGCGGCTTGTTTGTGGTTGCGCGCGGCGATGTCGGTGATAAAGCCGGCGTAGCGCCCGCTCAGGGTGGATGTTGGCGCGGCTGCTTGGCTTGCGTTGCCCAGAGTAATCGGTGCGCTGCCGCCAATTTTGGCAAGCAAATCTTCAATGGTGTGATTCAAACGAATCAATTCTTCCAGTTGCACCGCCAAGCCCAGAAAGTTTTCGCCGGACAGTTTGGGCATTTGTTTCAGGCGGTTCAGGTTCGCCTCAAAGTTTTCTGCCATGGTGGTGAAGCCGCCCAGTTTCAATGCGGAGGATTCGCCTTTCATGCTGTGCACTTCGCGGTAGATGGCGTTCACTTTTTCATGCAGCGAGCCGCTGTTGTCGCCTTGCGATTTCAAAATGCTGTTGATGTTTTGAACGTGTTGGTTGGTGTTGTCGATAAAATCGTTTAACAATGCACGGTCTGCCTGCAAAATGGTGCTCAACATTTCCAGTTGAACGTCGTTTTGCTCGCGCTCTTGTTCCATTTTTTGTTCCAGCAATACGGCATTGGTTATGTCTTCCACGTTTACCAATACGCGGGTGATGTCTTTGCCGTGATAAACGCGGTGGAAGTTGAAATCGAGGAAGCGTTCTTTATCGTCGATTTTCACTTTTTGGCGTACCAATGGGTTCAGGGAGGCAATCAGGCGCTCTTTGGTGCGCGGGTTATAGAGCTGTCCCACGAAGTCGTTGGTGGTGTTCAAGTCGTTTGCGCTAATTAAGCTGCTTAATACATCCAGCAAGTTTTTGCCGCCCACATTTTTTTGACCAATCAGGCTTTCCAGTTGTTTGGAATATTGCGAACCAATGGTTAAGTCCCTATCCAGCAGGAACAGACCTGTGGTTACGGTGTCCATAATCTCGGTGGTTTCTTTTCTTGCTTCGTCGGCTAATTTATCGGCGGTAAGCAATTTGCGGATGAAGTAGAACAAGAACAGCGCAAGGTATAACACCGCGCCCACAATGCCGAAAATCTCTACGTTTCTTAATTGTTCGGAGCGCTCTGCTAATTTGTCGCGCTTGTTTGCCAGCATGAAATTGCTGATTTCGGTGAAGCGGGCATTGTTGTTTTGCAGGCTCAATGCGGCTGCATTAAGCAGCGAACCGTCGAGCGCAGGGTCGTTGGCGTTTTTAATGTAGGTATCTAACGGAACTTTGCTGGTTTTCCATTTTTGCACCATTTCTGCCATCAGTTTCTTTTTCACGCCTTTATTGGAGGCATCCACGATATATTGTTTGCCTTCTTTCGTTACATAGTCGCCGCCTGTGGCTGTGGCGCGTAGCGAGCGCGAGAAGATGTCTTGCGCTTCTTTCAAGCGTTTTAACGCGCCTTGCACCACGGGGCTTTGCGGGTCTTGGTGGGTGTTCAGTTGCAGCAGTTGAATGTTTTCCAGCATTTCGCCGTAGGAGTTTGCTATCTCGCTGGTAACATAGCTTTGGATGGAGTCTTCCTCGATTTCGCTGGAAATGTTGTTGGCGTAAATCAGCAGGGCTGCGAGTAGCACAACAAAGAAACCGATTGAGATAATCATCCCGCGATACCGATTCAAGCCAACGGATACATTGGCTTTGGGCGTAGTATTGTCGCTCATGGATTTTCCTTTATAGAAGTAAAAAAGTGTGTTTTCAGGCTGCCGAGAGGGGCAGGCTAAACGGGATGGCGCTCATCCGTCGAATCAGGCGGGCAAGTTGCACGGCACGCCGAACCGGTGCGGTTAGGTTGGTTTTATGGCTGGGGGCGATATGTGCAGCGGCATCGTGTAAACATGCTGCTTCTTGCCTTATCAAAAGTTTGCAAATTATTACAGAAAGCCTTGCGGGAAACAAGCTGGACAAGGGTGGGCTGTTGAAATTTTGGGGCTTTAAATAGGCGGCAGGTGTTTTACAAGCAAGAAGCGTGCATGTTTGTGTAAAGATTGGCGGAGTGTGGTGCGGGGGTGCCTGCGGTGGCGGGGCTGTTATAATTTTGTTTTTGTTTGCGGGGTTGATGATGAACGATGCTTGGCAAGATGTTTGGCAACAGGGGCGCTGGCAAGGCGCGGCGCAAATGCACTCGCCCAACTGTTGCGCGCGCCCTGATGGCGAGACGGTGAGCTTGGTGGTGTTGCACAATATTTCGTTGCCGCCGTTTGAATATGGCACGGGCGCGG
>CAUQDE010000020.1:0-12610 GCA_963516425.1 uncultured Kingella sp. | reverse complement strand
CCGCGCAGCAGGAAGAGATGTGGACGCGCATCAAGCAAAAACGCCACGACAACCTGCGCGGCGGCGTGTACGTCAAAAGCATCGGCGAATGGCTGCACAGCGACGACGAGAGCCGCGCCCAATACACCTTTATGCGCACCATGCCCACCCTGCCCGAAAAAATGATGTGGAAAACCATGGACAACACCTTTGTCCACATGACCAAAGCACTGCTGGACGAGCTGTCACTGCAACTGTTGGCGGACGAGCAGGCCGATTTTGCCAATGCCGAGCGCCACCGCGCCGCCATGCTTAAAGCCGACAATCCCTTGGACTATGACTATTCGGGCGGCTGGACGGCCAATTACGCCACCGCCACCGAACGATAAGGAGACCGCCATGTCTGCCGATACCGTTTACCTTGCCCTGTACGAAGGATGGGATTTTGTCGTTTGCAACGGCAGGATAATCAAACGATGGGAGCGCAAAAAATGAGCCAAGCAAAAATCTATCTCGCCCTGTACAAAGGCCGCCGCGACGGCGCGTGGTATCAACCCAAAGTCGCCGCCGCACGATTGTCCGACTGGATAATCCGCACCCTGACCAACAGTCCGTACAGCCATTGCGAGCTGGCCGTGCTGATTCCGCCGCTAAACGGCGGCCCTGACGACCATGCTGTGTTTGACTGCTACTCGTCCAGCATCCGCGACGGCGGCGTGCGGGTAAAAACCATGCCGCTGCCGAGCGAAAAGTGGGATTTAATCCCCGTGCGCGCCACGGAGGCGCAGGTGCGTGCGGCCTTTGAAACCACGCGCGGCGCAAAATACGACTGGCTGGGCGCCACCGGCGTGATTACCCGCTGGCGGCACGATAAGCGCAAATGGTTTTGTAGCGAGTGGTGCGCGGCGGCGTTGGGGGTGCAGTATCCCGACCGATACAGCCCGCAGGCGTTGGCGGATTGGTTGAGACAGCCTGAATAAAAGCCAAAAAATTCAAATAGTGGTTTAAAATCTTGTTTTTATCACCTTTTGGAGAATAAGCATGGAAAACGACGAATTGGTTCGGTTTTTTATTGAACGAGGCGTTATCAGCACTGAAGAACGTGTAAAGGAGCTTGAAAAAAGGGGTTGGGTGAAGGTAACGCCCGATGGATTTAATGATGTCTGCAAGGAGTTTGCGGAGAAAATGAAAGAAAAGTATCCCGAAATAGAGGTGCCAACTTGGGACGATTTTAAAAAGAGTATCGCCCAGCAAAGCAAACAAGATATGTGGGATATGTTGCTAAGAGCATCAGGGCAGAAATCTTAATCATCAAGGCAGCCATTTTCAGGCTGCCTTTTTTTATGGAGAAAAACATGGATTTAAATGGCAGAAAGGAGCGGCAATGCCAGTAAACACAATCAACACCGCCGCAGCGGTAAACATTAGCGCAATCGGCATCGCGGGGACGTTTTTTGGTATGCCGATTGAAGCCCTAGTGTTGGGCGCGGTGGGCGGCGCGGTGGCTTTGGGGCGCAGCGAGCCGAGCGGACGGCGGCAGGCAGTATCGGGCTTGATTGCCAGCATGATGTTGGCGGGGACGCTATCGCCCTTGCTGGTGGAACTGGGCACGAACTACCTGCATCTATCCGATACCGCGCTGTTAAAGGCGTTTGTGCCGTTTGTGATTGGCGCGACGTGGCAATGGTTTTTGCCCAAGCTAACCGTGTTGGCTGAGGCGTGGTTGCAGAAAATCTTTAAAAAGGGAGACGGGCAATGAACGAATTTTTGGACATGGTTTGTGGCATGGTGATTTTTGTGTATTGTGCGTGCCGTTTGGGTGGGCGAGCGTGGAAGTGGCACGATTTGGAGTTTTGGGCGCATTTGGTGCTGATTGGCAGCGCGGTGGCGATTGTGGCGCGGCGTGAGGATGCGTCGTTGGAGGCGGTGCTGTTCCGATTGGGCGTGGCGGGCTATTTTTGCGCGCAGACGTGGCGGATTTGGCAGATGCAGCGGCGGATGAAACGGCGCGTAAATGTGGTTTGAGAATAGTCGGGCAGTCTGAAAATGGGTTTCAGGCTGCCTTTTTTGCGCCCGTGCGGCGCGTTTTTTTATGGAGTGAATAATGCAAATTACTGAACATTTTAGTCTGCGCGAATTGACACGCAGCGCAACCGCTGCCCGCCACGGTGTGCCGAATAATCCCAGCGATGCGGAGATGGATAACATCCGCTACACCGCCGAGAAGCTGGAAAGCATCCGCGCTTATGTAGGCAAGCCATTGATTATCACGTCGTGTTTTCGCAGCGAGCGTGTGAATAAATTGGTTGGTGGTAGCCCGACCAGCGCACACCGACACGGCTTGGCGGCGGATTGCGATGCTATGGGCATGAAGTCTTTGGACTTTGCCAAGCTGATTATCCAAATGCACGATGATGGCAAAATCGCTTTTGACCAATTGATTTTGGAGTTTCCCGAGCGGGGCGATGGGGCTTGGGTGCATATTGGATTTCGGCGCAACAGCCCGCAACGCAATCAGATTTTGACGGCAACCAAACGCAGCGGCAAAACGGTGTATTTGCAGGGCTTGCAGGTATTTCAGGCTGCCTGAAAGGGAAAAATTATGTCTTTGTATTGGAAATTTGGGCTGGCGTTGGGCGTATTCGCCGTGCTGGTTTCAGGCTGCCTGATGTATGGGCGGCAGGAATATCGGCGCGGACACGCAGCGGCAACAGCCCACTACGAAAAACAGGCGTTGGCAGCCGAAAACGCGCGTATCAACGCTGTGCGCCAAACTGAACAGCAAGCCGCGCAAACCTACGCGGCAAAATTGCAAACCATTGAACAGGAGAAACAAGATGCACAAAACGCTAATCATGCTTTGCGCCGTGAGCTTGACCGCTTGCAGCAGCGTATCGCCGCAAAAACAAATCAAAGCGGAAGTGTTAAAAACTTGCCCCAAACCGCCCAATCATCCGCCGATGCAAACGCTGCCCAAGGCTGGGTTTTACTCGGAGAGTGCAGCAAGCGATATGCGGGGCTGGCTGCAATAGCCGATGAGCAGCGCGATGATTTGGCGCGCTGGCAGGCTTGGGGGGAAGTGGTGGATGCAACTGTACGATAAAGCGTATGGTTGAATGGGAAAGGAAAAAATGCAGCTTGAAGCTTGCCTTATGTTTGTTTAAAATCTAAGGTCAAACAAGGAAATCCTATGACTGCACAACCTCAAACTGTTGCCGCTAGTTTATTCGAGCGGCTAAATCATTTTGCAAAAAAAGATAAAGTGCCATCCATTACCCTTGCAAGATTTCGCCGTGATGCTGAAGCTTTGAAAAAAGTGGATGCGCTTACTGCTTACACGGCTTTGGGCGCGATTGCTGCGTTAGAAAATCAACTGCAAGAAGTATTGGTAAATTATCGTGCTGCGCAACATTTGAATATGGGATTTCATGAATATCAAAACTTCCATATTGCCTTTTGGCGGGTGTTTGATTTTGAACACAGCAAAGAGACGATGGATAAAGCCTTGTCGGTATGCCAGCTTGATGATGCAAGGCAGCTGAACATCGCCATTGAGAATTGCTCACACATGATGCAATTGAGCAACGTTGCACGGTTAAATGATGCCGCTCGCCGTATTCGTGCGGATAATGTTGTGAACCCTATTGCCGAGCGTATTCAGCAATCAGGGTTGCCTGAAAGCATTTTGCAAGATTTGGCAGAACGCATTTATCGTTATTTGATGCACAATAAAATCCGCATATTGCAAGGCAAGATTTATCAAGAAGATGATTGTTTTCTTGTTCGCTTGTATGTTTCAGGCTATGCCGATGTTACTCAACTTGCCGCATTACAGGATGAAATTTATGAAATTCAAAGCCAATGCGAACAAGAAGCAGAAATTGATTTATCTGCCATTTCCTTTGTATTGCGCCCTGCATCATGAGTACACCCGAAGACTTTTTAGATTTGGCGAAACAACAAATCGCCTTAAATCACGAAACCGCCTATCGTAGCGCGTGCCATCTTGCTTACTACGCTTTGTTCCATGCTGCCTATGAATTTGTGAACAATGATACAAATGCCCAAATCAGCGACACACACGCCCTGCACAGCGCGGTGCGGCGATATTTAAAAGAACGCAAGAGTGATAGGCTGCTTGTTAATTTAGGTCGGGCTTTGGAGAATGCGTTTGATATACGCGTGCAAGCTGATTATTTTTTGCAAGAGCCGATTAACCACGATACCGCCGCGCTGCAATACAAAAATTGCCACAGCTATTTGACGCAATTAAGGCAGAGGCAAGCTAAAAATCAAGCCTAACCCCCGATTACGCGGGGTTTTTTCTTTATCAGCGAATTAAACCATCCACAGAATGCTTTGCAGTGTTCTGTTGGTTGGTAATCTTTATCGGTAATCCATTATTTAAAAATGAAATAATGTGTTCTGTTATCATGTCTAAAAATCTAAAGATTACTTCTATTTTTCAGGCTGTCTTAATCCAGCATATCGGCAATTTCTGCCATATCGGGGCGGTAGTACACGTTGAGCAAGATATTCAGGCTGCGGTGCCCTGATATTTTCGCCAGCGTTTCCACAGGGACTTTTTTGGATAGTCGCGTTAGGGCTTCGCGGCGGCTATCGTGGAAATGCAAATCTTGGATGCCGCAATTATCGCGGGCGCGGCGAAATAGCACATCCAAACTTCTAACAGTAATGGCAAAGACTGTTTCGGGGTGGATGCCTTGCAATTTGCGTAGCAGTTCCAAGGCACGGCGCGAAAGTGGCACATCGCGGCTGTGTCCGTTTTTGGTCATCGGCAGGTGGGCGATGCGGCGATCAAAGTGGATGTTTTCCCATTTGAGCGCGCAAATTTCGCCTGCCCGCATGGCGGTTTCAATGGCAAAGAGTAGGGCGATGGCGCAACGCTGGGTGATGAGATGGGGCGGCTCGTTTTCTTGGTAATGCAGGGCTTCGCAGATTTGTTGGATTTCTTGCGCACTGGGGCGGCGGGTGCGTTCTTTGGATGCTTGGGGTTTGCTGATTTTGCGCACGGGGTTTTCGCGCAATAGCCCCCATTCTTTCATCGCGTGTTCGCAAACGGCGGAAAGGGTGGATAATTCGCGGTTGACGCTGTCGCCTGATACTTGCTCCAAGCGCGCATCGCGCCAATCAGCGAAGTCTTGCGGGCGCAGGTCTTCCAAGCGGATATGCGATAGCGGCGATTTTAAGATGCGGTTGATGCGATAGGTTTCGGAACGGCTGCCGCGTTTTTTGACGGTTTCGGTTGCCAGATACCGCTCTAAAATGTCGCCAAAGAAAACGTTGCGGCTTTGGTTGCCTTGCAGCCCGTCACGAATTTCGGTTTCTACGCGCGCCGCCCATGCTTTGGCATCGGAATGCCGCTCAAAGGTGGCTGAACGCGAAACGCCCCGCATCCTGATTTGGACGCGCCATTTGTCGCCGCGTTGGATAATGGTTGCCATGATGTTTTTGGTGTAATTTTTGGTGCAATCATTATCGGTTAAAAGCGGTTTTTTGTGTAGGTTGGGCGGGCGTGTGATTTTTTAGTGCGTTGTTTTATAGAGTAAAATAGGGTGTTCGTGTAGGATGGGTGGGTATTTGGAGTTGCTCTCCATCCGCACCACACTCAAAAAGCAGCCTGAAACGGCTGTTTTTTTTGCGTTTTAACGGCGTGAAGGTTGAGCGGATGTCGTCTTCATCTGAAATCCCAAAAGCGCGAACCATGCTGTTAATTTCCGCAGTAGGCAGCCTGAAAACTATGGCATAATTGTGTGTGATTTTGTAATAAAAGGTAAACACCATGACAACCGCCAAAGGCAATGTATTCGTTATCTCTGCCGCATCGGGCACGGGCAAAACCACGCTGGTTTCGCGTTTGACCGCACACAATCCGAACATTCGCGTGTCTGTTTCGCACACCACGCGCGCGCCGCGTGAAAACGAGCAGCACGGCAAGCATTATTATTTCACCACGCGCGAGCATTTCACCGAATTGGTGGGGCAGGGCGCGTTTTTGGAGCATGCCGAAGTGTTTGGCAATTTGTATGGCACCAGCGCGGCGGCGGTGCAGGAAATGTGCGCGCAAGGCTTGGATGTGATTTTGGAAATTGATGTGCAAGGCGCGGAGCAAGTGCGCAAAGCGTTGCCTGAAGCGGTGAGCATTTTTATTCTGCCGCCCTCGCTTGCGGTGTTGGAGCAGCGTTTGCGCAACCGCCAAACCGACAGCGAGGAGGTTATTGCGCGGCGGCTGAGCGAAGCGGAGCAGGAAATCCGCTATGCGTTTGCGTTTGACTATATTGTGGTGAACAACGATTTGGTGCAGGCGGAGAGCGATTTGCTGCATATTTTTAAGGCGCAACGTTTGCTGTTGCGTAATCAAACGTTAAACGTTGAAAAAATATTGCAAAATCTTTAAAATTCAATTCTTAACAATTTTCAGGCTGCCTTATATTTTAGCTTCGCTACGCAGGCTGCCTCAAACCCACCCGCAACAAGGAAATAAGCAACATGGCCCGTATCACCGTTGAAGAATGCATTGAAAAAATCCCTAATCATTTTGATTTGACCCTTGCCGCCGCGCGCCGTGCCCGCCAGCTTGAAAACGGCACCACGCCTTTGGTGGAGGATATCCGCCATGACAAGCCTACGGTAACGGCGTTACGCGAAATCGCCGCCGGGCAGGTTACCAGCGAAGAGATGTTGTCGCGCGTTAAATAATGGTTTTCAGGCTGCCTATTGCGTTTTGTTTGGGCAGCCTGAAATGTTATTCATGAAATTTAAAGGAATCATCATGTTAAAAAAATTGGTTTTGCTCGCCCTGATTGCCCCCGTGTTGGCAAACGCATCTTGGTTGGAAGAGCGCCGCTGCGGCAATCTTTACGAAGCAGGCTTTGCCACAGGCTTGTATTTGGGGCAATGTGGCGTATCCGCCGAAGCCATGCGGCAAAAATATGAACCGCGCTTAACGCAGGCGCTGAATAAGCATAACTGCGCCCAATACAACGAAAAAAACATCGCCAAGCTGAACCAAAACACCGAAGCGCTGAAAACCAAATATTTGAAAAAAGCCGGCGCGCCCAATTTCTGCGCGAATTTTGATGCAGAAATCGACAAGCTGTTTCGCAAGTATGAATAGTAGCATTAAGGCAGCCTGAAAACCTGTTTGCCGCGTTCAACACGTATGCCCGCTGCACGGTTTTCAGGCTGCCGGATTGCTTTAAGCGTCGGCCTGCGCAAAACGCATGATGCCTTTTTCAGGCTGCCTAAACTCACGCGCAAAGGCAGCCTTGCCCCTTTGCCCTGAGTATAAAAGGGCATACCGCAGCGCAACACGCAAGTTAATCAAGTCCCAACACCCCCATGCCCATTCCCTCTCCCCAAGCCTCTTACGACCCGCTCACCGCCGATTACCGCAACAAGCTGTTTCGCGAAGCCGGCTATCTGTCCGATGCCGAGCAACGGCAGCTTGAAACCGCCTGCGCCTACGCCTTTCGCGCCCACGACGGGCAAACGCGCAAAAGCGGCGAACCCTACATCACCCACCCCATCGCCGTTGCCACCGAGCTTGCCCGCTGGCGCATGGACATCCAAACACTCAGCGCAGGCTTGATGCACGATGTGTTGGAAGACACACCCGTAACCAAAGTGCAAATGGCAAGCGATTTTGGCGACACCATCGCCGAAATGGTGGACGGTTTGTCCAAATTAGAAAACCTAAAATTTGACAGCCAAGCCGAGCAGCAAGCCGAGAGCTTTCGCAAGCTGATTTTGGCGATGACCAAAGACGTGCGCGTGATTATCGTGAAGCTATCCGATCGCCTGCACAATATGCGTACGCTGGGCGCGAAAAGCCCCGCCAGCCGCCGCCGCATCGCCACCGAAACGCTAGAAGTCTATGCCCCCATCGCCAACCGCTTGGGGCTCAACCACGTTTACCGCGAGCTGCAAGACTTGTCGTTCCAAGCCATGCACCCCAATCGCTACGAAATTCTCAAACGCGCCATGACCGCGTTTAAAAAGAATCGCCATGATGTGATTGACCGTGTGCTACGTGAAATCAACATCCGCCTTGTTGCCTGCAATATTGAAGCGAAAATTCGCGGGCGCGAGAAAAATCTCTACAACATCCATCAAAAAATGTTGTCCAAAAAGCTCAAATTTGAAGAAGTGTTGGACATTTATGGCTTTCGCGTGGTGGTGAACAGCATTCCCGCTTGCTACGCCGCCTTGGGCGCATTGCACAGCCTGTATCAACCGCGCCCAGGCAAATTCAAAGACTACATCGCCATCCCCAAATCCAACGGCTACAAATCGCTGCACACCACGCTCAACGGTCCATACGGCTTGCCGATTGAAGTGCAAATCCGCACGCGCGAAATGCACGCCGTCGCCGAAGTGGGCGTGGCCAGCCATTGGGCATACAAATCCAAATCCGGCAAGGAAGACGAAGCCACGCAGCGCACCAACCAATGGCTGCAAAACATTTTGGACTTGCAAGCGCGCAGTGCCAACGCGATGGAATTTTTGGAACACGTTAAAGTGGATTTGTTCCCCAACGAGGTCTATATCGTTACGCCCAAGGGCAAAATTATCACGCTGCCGCGCGGCGCCACGCCGATTGATTTTGCCTACACCATCCACACCGACATCGGGCATCGCTGCGTGGGCGCGCGCGTGAACCGCGTTGCCGTGCCGCTCAACACCACGCTTAAAACGGGCGACACGGTGGAAATCATCACCTCCGCGCAGGGCAAGCCCAACCCCGCCTGGCTCAATTTCGCCAAGTCCAGCCGCGCCCGCAGCGCCATCCGCAGCTACATCAAAAACACCAACCATGCCGATGCGATTGCCTTGGGCGAACGCCTGCTCGCGCGCGCGTTAAACAGCCTGCTGCCCAAAAAAGTGGCGCAGTCTGAAACGCTGAAAGACAAATATCTGCAATCGTTGGAAGAGAAAAAACAAACGTTTGAAGACGTGCTGTATCAAGTGGGCATGGGGCGGTTGCTGCCCGTATCCGTGGCGATGGAAATTGCCGATTTGGCGGGCGAGCATTGGGGCGGTGAAGTGAAACTCAGCCCGATTCAAGTGAACGGCAACGATATGCCGCATGTGCATTTGGGCAAATGCTGCCTGCCCCTGCCAGGCGACAGCGTGCGCGCCGTGATTGTGGCCGACCAAGGGGTCATTATCCACCGCGATAACTGCGCAGCCTTGCTTAAAACCGACAGCGAGCACCAGCTTGATGCCGATTGGGCGATGCTGCCCGACAACGCCGGCCGAACGTATGATGCGGCGGTGGTGGTTTCCTCGCTGGATGCGCACGCGCTGCTGGCGGCGATTACCTCCGCCATTTCCGATAACGGCGCAGACATCGCTTCGGTGGACACGTTATCCAAATCGCAAAGCGGCACGGAAGGTTTTGTGGCGTTCCGCTTTAACTTGAACGTGCGCGATTTGGCGCATTTGAACGCGGTGATGGCGGCGTTGCATCAGATTCCGCAGGTGCGCAAGGTTACGCGGGTATGACGTGAAATTGAAAGGCAGCCTGAAAACCAGTAAAGCAAGTTTCAGGCTGCCTTAATTGATGTTTTGTTGATAGGGCATCGCTTTCCCATCCCCAAAACATTTCAGGCTGCCTATCGCAATCAAGGCAGCCTGAAAATCATTGAGCGTTCACTTTTCGCCTTATCCTTCAACAGGCGCGGAAGTTTCCACTTGTTGCAACGCAGGTTTATTGTTGCTGTTGTCGTGTTGCACGCTCACCGCGCGGGCGGGAACGATGGTAGAAATGGCGTGTTTGTACACCATTTGTGTAACCGCCGTGTTGCGCAACAGCACAACATATTGGTCAAACGATTCCACTTGCCCTTGCAATTTAATACCGTTTACCAAATAAATGGAAACGGGAACGTGTTCGCGGCGCAAAGCATTCAAAAAAGGGTCTTGTAGAAGTTGTCCTTTGGTTGTCATTGTTATTAAACTCCAATGTTATTATTGCGAACCTGTTTTCAGGTTCAAAAACGGGCGCAAACGCCCAGCCGTAAAGGATTTGAATTGTAATTCAAACCGCTGCTTTTACCAAATTGTTTTTGTTATTTGGCTATAATTTTTGACCGTAATCATATTCACTGCGCAAAAATGCGTTTTCAGGCTGCCAAACCATGACTTGCCCACCCACCTTGTTCCCCTATCTTGCGCAAACGGGCGCGCAAAGCATCGCCGGCTTAACTGCGCTGGCGATTTCGCCCGATGAACGCGCCGAACACGCGGCGGTGTTGCGCCAAATTCTCACCGAGCAAAACGGCTATTTGTCGCGCGAACAAAGCAGCGCGTATTACCCCGCCGAGCTGTTGGAATACGCGCTGTATCACCCCGAGCACTATCAGGCGTACACGATTAGCGTGTTGATTTTGCTGCAAACGGCGGTGTTTCAAAAGCAATTGTCGCCCGATTTGGATATGGCAACGGAGCGCTATTGGAAAGAAGTGCGCGACACGCTGCCCAACACGATGCAGCAGGTGTTGGATGCGGCGTTTCGCTATGTGGCGGGGATGTTCAGGTGGATTGAATAACCATCTTTCAGGCTGCCTCTGGCTGTGGCACGCGCCAAGCAAGTGAATCATAAATATTAACTTAATCAACAAGATAAGGCAGACTGAAACAGGCAAACCGTGTTTCAGGCTGCCTCCAAAAGCAAAACCATGAAACTCAACCCCGAACAACAAGCCGCCGTGGAATATTTGGGCGGCGCATTATTTGTGCTGGCTGGCGCGGGCAGCGGCAAAACGCGCGTCATCACCGAAAAAATCGCCTACATGATTACGCAGGCGGGCTACAAGCCGCACCATATCGCGGCGATTACGTTTACCAACAAGGCGGCAAAAGAAATGCAGGAGCGCGTGTCGGCGCGGCTAGGGCGCGAGCAAACGCGCGGTTTAACCGTGTGCACGTTTCATTCGCTGGGGATGCGGATTTTGCGCGAGGAAGCGCAACACGTTGGCTACAAAAAGAATTTTTCCATTTTGGATGCGTCCGACAGCGCGCGGATTATCGGCGAATTGCTTGGCAGCTCGGGGCGCGAAGCTGTGTTTAAAGCGCAACACCAGATTTCGCTGTGGAAAAACAATTTGCAAACGCCCGAAGTGGCTTTTCAGGCTGTCGATGATGATTGGGCAAAGCAAATCGCGCAGGTGTATGCCGCGTATCAAACCACGTTGGTGCATTATCAAGCGATTGATTTTGATGATTTAATTCGGCTGCCCACGCTGCTGTTGCAGCAAAATTCGGAGGTGCGCTTGAAGTGGCAACAGCGTTTGCAATATTTGTTGATTGACGAATGCCAAGACACCAACGCTTGCCAGTATGCGCTGATGCGTGCGCTGGTGGGCTTGGAAGGGCGCTTTACCGCGGTGGGCGATGACGACCAGTCTATTTATGCGTGGCGCGGGGCGAATATGGAGAATTTGCGCCGTTTGCAAGAGGATTATCCGCAGATAAAAATCATCAAATTGGAGCAGAATTATCGCTCCACCGCGCGGATTTTGAAGGTGGCGAACCATGTGATTGCCAACAATCCCAAGCTGTTCCCCAAAACGCTGTGGTCGCAGCTGGGCGAGGGCGAAGTGGTGCGCGTGGTGGCGTGCCAAAGCGAAACGCACGAAGCGGAATTTGTGGCGCAGCAGATTGCGCGGAACAAGCTGATTTACGGCGTAAATTTTGCCGATTTTGCCATTTTGTATCGCGGCAACCATCAGGCGCGGCTGTTTGAGGATGCGTTGCGCGCGGCGCGGATTCCGTATCAGATTTCGGGCGGGCAAAGTTTTTACGACAAGGCAGAGATTAAGGATGTGTTGGCGTATTTGCGCCTGCTGGCGAACCCCGACGACGACCCCGCGTTTTTGCGCGCAGCAACCACGCCCAAACGCGGCATCGGCGATACTACATTGGGCAAGCTCAACGATTATGCCAAAGAGCACGAATGCAGCTTGTTTCAGGCTGCCCAAAGCATGGAAGCGTTAGCCGCATTGAACGCGAAAAACCGCGAAGCGGTGCAGCAATTTGTATATTTGATGCAGGATTATCAAGCGCGAGCGGCGGCGGACGACGCGGGCGAAGTGGTGCAAGCGCTGTTGCAAGAGATTGGCTACGAAGCCTATTTAACAGGCGCGGAAGAAAGCGGCAAAGCGGCGGAAATCCGCTGGAAAAACGTGCAAGATTTGGCAGGCTGGTTGGCGAAAAAAGGCGAAGAGGGCGAGAAAAACCTGATTGAACTCACGCAAACCATCGCGCTGATGACGCTGCTGGAAGGGCGCGACGACGGCGAAGTGGACGCGGTAAAAATGTCCACCCTGCACGCATCCAAAGGCTTGGAGTATCCGTTTGTGTATTTGGTCGGCTGCGAGGAAGGGCTGTTTCCCCATGCCGATAGCGTGGAAGCGGGCGCGTTGGAAGAAGAGCGGCGGCTGATGTATGTCGGCATCACCCGCGCCAAGCAGCAGCTCACACTCACGCATTGCATCAAGCGCAAGCGGCAGGGCACGTTTGTGTTCCCCGAGCCCAGCCGTTTTATCAACGAAATGCCGCAAAGCGATTTGGATATTTTGGGGCGCAAGGGCGGCAAGCCGATTGT
>CAUQDE010000019.1:0-12798 GCA_963516425.1 uncultured Kingella sp. | reverse complement strand
CCGTGCAGCCCAACGAATTTGACAACCTGTTCAAACTGGTGCGCGCCAAACACGTCAAAACCGATGTGCATTGGACGAAAATCTGGCAACCCGCCACGCTGATTGACTACAACAAATACGGCTGGCACGGCTACCAATACCAAAGCAAACAATAAAGGCAGCCTGAAAATGAAACCGCGTACCCTGCTCAACAACCTATTCCTCATCATTGTCTTTGGCGCGTTTGCCGTTTTCAGGCTGCTGCCCGTTATCAGCCAGCAGCATTTAGTAAGCACCGCCGTCCACCACGAAACCGTGCAGGCAATGCCCTATTCGGAAAACTACCAAAGCATCCGAGGAAGCACGGATAGCAACACCATTGTGGTTTTCCAAGACACTCAAGGCAAAACCCACACCGCCCAAACCCGCGTTTCTGCCGATGAGCAAGCGCAAATGCGCCGCCATATTCCCATCACCCGCGAATTTCTGATTACCCAAGACCATAGCGAAATCCTGCGCGACAAAGCCACAGAAACCCTAGACATAACAGACTGGCTGATGATTGCCCTGCTGGCAGTTACGCTGGTTGTCCACATGAAAACCCGCGCATTGCCTGCGCCCATCGCCGCCAACGATGTGCACCCAGCCGCCCAACGCCTGCTGCAATCCAAAGAAAATCCGCGCCGCGTGCTGCGGGGCAACATCATTACCCTGCTGGGCGTAACGCTGGCAGCCCTTGCGCTGGGCAGCATATCTGGCTTTCTCGCCCTGACCACATGGCAGGAAAAACAAACCTTTCAACACGCGCCCATCGCCCACGCCGCGCCACACGGCGCATTTCGCCAAGGCAGCCTGAAAACCTACGCCGTAGATTTGCGCTTCACTACCCAAAACGGCAAAACCATCACCATCGCCGATTATCCCGTCAGCCCGATGGAGCGCGACCAACTGAACGCAGGCAAAACCATCCCCGTGCAATATCTGCCCGACAACCCCGATGTGTTCCGCTTTTTTAAGGCAGGGCAGGACAACGTTGCATGGTTTGCTACCGCTTTCTGCATCACCGTAGCAGCGGTGTGGCTGCTTGTGCTGTGGCTGTTTATCCGCCATCCCTACCGACCGATGCAGCAAACGTAAAGGCAGCCTGAAAACCGAAGGATGCGGCAAAACCAAAACACCAACCCCGTTTTAGCTCCGCCGAACTTCGTTTCAGGCTGCCTACCCACCGTGCTTACCCCTCATTAAGGACACCCGCCATGTGACACTTTCCTCATTTCACCCCCAACCACACCCCCGACTGGGACACCCTCACCGCCCGCTTCAACTGGCTCGCCGATATGGCCACCGTCCCCCAAGACCCCGAATGGCACGGCGAAGGCGATGTGCTCACCCACACCAAAATGGTTGCCGACGCGCTTTTCAGGCTGCCCGAATACCAAGCCCTAGACGAACAAGCCCAACACATCCTCTTCGCCGCCGCCCTCTTGCACGACGTAGAAAAACGCAGCACCACCACAAGCGAAGAGCGCGACGGGCGCATCCGCATTGTCTCCCCGCGCCACGCCAAAAAAGGCGAGCACACCGCCCGCCAAATCCTCTATTGCGACCTCGCCGCCCCCTTTGCCGTGCGCGAAGCCGTCGCCAAACTGGTGCGCTGGCACGGGCTGCCGCTGTGGGCAATCTACAAACCCCAGCCCGAACACGCCGCCATCGCCGCCGCCCTGCAAGTGAACACCCAATGGCTCGCCATCCTCGCCAAAGCCGACGCACTCGGGCGCATCTGCCCCGACACCGCCGAGCTGCTGGACAAAATCGCCCTGTTCCAAGCCCTGTGCGAAGAAAACCAAAGCTGGGGCGCGTCCTACCCCTTTTCAGGCTGCCACGCCCGCTACCACTATCTCAACCGCCCCGAAAGCAGCCCCAGCTACCAGCCCTACGACGATTTTTCCTGCACCGTCCACATGATGAGCGCGCTGCCCGGCAGCGGCAAAGACACCCACATCGCCCGCCATTTCCCCGATTTGCCCGTGCTCTCGCTTGACGACATCCGCCGCGCCCACCGCATCGACCCCGCCGACAAAAAAGCCGCAGGGCGCGTTATCCAAATCGCCAAAGAACAAGCCCGCCAATACCTGCGCGACCGCCAAGACTTCGTATTCAACGCCACCAACCTCACCCGTGAGTTGCGCGGCAAATGGACGCAGCTTTTCGCCGACTACCGCGCCCGCATCCGAATCACCTACCTAGAAGTGCCATGGCAGCAGCTATTGCGCCAAAACCAACAGCGCGAACACAGCGTGCCCGAAGCCGTTATCCGCCTCCTGCTCGGCAAACTGGAAATCCCGTTTTATGACGAAGCGCATGAAGTGGCATACCACATCGCCGAAGCAGATTAGGCAGCCTGAAAAACAATCGGCAGTCTGAAAAACAAAAAACCGTTTTCAGGCTGCCCTGCCCCATCCACCCCCACAAAACCCAACCCGCCCCATGAAAACCCCACTTATTCTCGCCATCGCCCTATTCGCCCTGCTCACCGCCATCGCCCTGCTCGCCAACTGGCACACCCAACGCCAAACCGCCGCCTATCTCTACGACAACGCCGCGCAAATCCCCGCGCACAAAGCCGCCCTGCTCTTGGGCACATCCCCCACCCTTGCCGGCGGGCGCAGCAATCTCTACTTCACCCACCGCATCCGCGCCGCCGCCGAACTCTACCGCGCAGGCAAAGTGCGCTACATCATCGCCAGCGGCGACAACCGCAAACACGGCTACAACGAACCCGAAGCCATGAAAGCCGCCCTGATTGCCCAAGGCATCCCCACCGAGCGCATCATCCCCGACTACGCAGGCATCCGCACCCTAGACTCCGTACTCCGCGCCCGCAACATCTTCGGGCAGCCAAGCTACATCATCGTCTCGCAAAAATTCCACAACGAACGCGCCGTGTACCTAGCCCGCGTCCACGGCATCCGCGCCGTCGGCTACAACGCCGCCGACGTGCACCTCTACGCCGGCGGCTTCAAAACCCGCGTGCGCGAATACGGCGCGCGCATGAAAATGTATCTGGACCTGCTCACCGGCAAACAGCCCAAACACGGCGGCGAAACCATCGCCCTGCCCGACTAGCTTTCAGGCTGCCTTCCCACACAAGGCAGCCTGAAACCTTGACAAAGCCTCAGTAGGTCGGGCATTCATGCCCGACGTTTTAAATTTTTGGTGTATCCTTAAAGATAAATAGGTCAGCGTTTGTCGGGCATGAATGCCCGACCTACAAACTGAAAACCAATCGGCAGCCTGAAAACCGTTTTTTGATTTTCAGGCTGCCGTTTTCACTAAACTCAAACGAATGCCGCGCCCACGTCCTAACGTCCGCCCCACTCAAACTGCTGCTCGCGGCTGCCGTTGCAGGCGCGGATGGCGAGATAGCTTTCGAACGCATCCAAGCATTTGCCCGAATCGGCGCTGCGGATGCGCGCGCCGTCGCGATACCAGCGCTGGTTGTCGCGGCCGTTGCATTGGAACAGGATGACGCGGCTGCCGTCGCGGGTTTCGCCGCCCGCCACGTCGAGGCAGCGCTCGTTTTGGCGGATAGTGCCGCTCTTCGCATCCCAGCGGAACAGCTGGTTCGCCTGCCCGTGGCAGCGGTGGCGAATCAGGCTGCGGCGGTCGTTGCCGTGGATGTCGAGGCATTCGCCGCGCTGGGTGCGAATCAGCCCGTCGGCATCGCGCTCGAGGCGGGGGCTGCGATGGATCGGCCCGCGCGTGTCTATCGTTATCTGCTCGGGCAGGTAAACCCCGCAGGCGGACAGCAGCAGCGGCATCAGAACGGTTAAGATGGGTTTCATGTGTCTTCCTTTCGTCAAACAAGGGGTTTTCAGGCTGCCTTTGTTTCAGGCTGCCTCAATTTCAACTGTCTCACTCGGCAGGCGGCGGGCAGGGGCTGGTTGCCGTTCCGTGGCGCAGGCCGTATGCCTTGCCCCAGTCGCACAGCGTATAGAGCGCGGGCAGAAAGGTTTTGCCCTCCTCGCTCAGGCGGTATTCCACGCGCGGCGGCACTTCGGCAAACACTTCGCGCGCCACCAGGCCGTCCGCTTCCAGCTGGCGCAGCTGCTCGGTGAGCACCTTCGGGCTGATGCCGCCGAGCCGTTCCAGCAAATCGCGCGTGCGCCGCGCCCCGCCGCCCAAATGGTAAAGAATCAGGCATTTCCATTTGCCGCCCACCAGTTTCATCGTCAGTTCAATTGCCGAAAGCATGCTCCGTTAAGCTCCTATTTTGTTGGAAAACTTACCAAAAAGTGCGTAGAGCACTTTTTAGTGCGTTGTTTTTATTTGATTTTAAAAGCGTTAGTATAACGGTTTTCCACTCAGAAGGAAGCCATGATGCCGCTTAACGACCTGCTGCAAAACCGCCGTTCCACCCGACGTTTCCGCCCCGACGCCCCCATCGCCCGCGACGAATTAAACGCGCTTATCAGCCAAGCCAACCGCGCCCCCAGCAGCAGCAACGCCCAGCCGTGGCGCATCATGATGCTGGCCGACCCCGCCCTGCGCCAGCGCCTGCTGCCCGAAGCCTACGGGCAGGAGCAAATCATCACCGCCTCCGCCGTGCTGGTGCTCTTGGGCGACCGCACAGCCTACCGCGAGCCGAACCTGCGCCACATCCACCAGCAGGAGTTTGCAGACGGCTGCTTCGATGCAAACGTGCGCGATTTCCTGATTCAGGCTGCCGTGCAGTTTTACCAACCCTTCGATGAAACCGACACCCAGCGCAGCCTCGCGCTTGACTGCGGGCTGTGGGCGATGGCGTTTATGCTCGCCGCCGAAGCAGCCGGCTGGCAAACCGTGCCGATGACCGGCTACCGCCGCGATGGCCTGCGCCGCGTGCTGAACCTGCCCGAGCGTTATCTGGACGTGATGCTGATTGCCCTCGGCAAAGGCGCCGAACGCGGACACCGCACGCTGCGGCAAGACGCGGTGGCGGTGTCGGCGTGGGACGGGCTGCCCGAATAAGGCGCCAAGGCAGCCTGCGCAGCGCAGCGTAGTGGCGGAGCCAAAACGGTTTGTGCTTTTTCAGGCTGCCGCAAGGTAACAATTTTTAATCCGCTATAAAAAAACGCCGGCGCACAACCAGCGTTTTCTGCCGTTTAGCTTTCGCCGCGCATCAGCTGCGCCGCATCCGCGTTAATCCCGCGTAACACCGCCGCAGGGTCGGCCGCCTGCGTAATCGGCCGCCCCATCACCAAATAGCTCGCGCCCGCGTTCAACGCATCCAGCGGGGTCATGATGCGCCGCTGGTCGTCCCGATTATGCGCCGTGTCCAAGCGAATCCCAGGGGTAACCAGCAAAAATTCATCGCCCAACTGCTGCCGCAGCAAATGCGCCTCCTGCGCCGAACACACCACGCCATCCAGCCCCGATTCCTGCGCCAGCTGCGCCCATTGCAACACCAGCGTTTCAGGCTGCTGGTTCAAGCCAATCTCGCGCAAATCCTCCGCCGTCATGCTGGTGAGCACCGTTACGCCAATCAATTTCGGGCGATGCGTGCAATTAGCGACCGCCTCCGCCGCCGCTTCCATCATGCGCCGCCCGCCCGATGCGTGCATATCCACCAGCCATACGCCCATTTCCGCCGCCACTTTGCACGCATGGGCCACCGTGTTGGGAATATCATGGTATTTCAAATCCAAAAACAGCTTAAAGCCTTGGTTGATGAGCTTTTCTGCCAGCGAACGCCCCGTTGCAGTAAACAATTCCTTGCCGATTTTTAACTGGCACAATTCGGGCGACAAGCGGCGCACAAACGCCAAGGTTTCGGCTTCGTTGGCAAAATCCAGCGCCACAATCACAGGCGTGGGCTGGGTGGAAAGCGGGTAATCGGTCATCAATGGGTTCATGGCGCGGCCTCGTTTGGGTAAAAAAGGTTATTTTACACGTTTTAACACGGTTTCTCGCAAACCCGTGTTTTCAGGCTGCCCAACGGTTTTGCGTATCAAGTTGATTATCTATTCGTTTGTAAAGATTGCTTTTTTTCTCTACAATGTTTATTGCCTTTTACACTCTAAAGAATAAGGAAAATTTATGAACAGCTTGCGAACTCTTTCTGCTTTGGTATTAGCGGGGCTGCTGGCAGCGTGCGGTCAATCGGAAGACGTGCCGACATCAAGCGGCGGAGGCAGCAGCGGTCATTCCGCCGCCAACCAAGGCTATAAAAAAGCCAACAAAAAAGCCAAATTGGACGACCTGGAAAACGCCGATTTGCAAGCCATTCAAGATGTTTTCGCCGCTTCCAACATCAGCAACATGGAAGTGCGCCAAAACGCCAAAAACTGGAGCTACAAGGCAGGCTTTGAACCCAGTTGCAGCGCCTACCAATCGTTTTACAATTCCCAACGCCTGCTGTATGCAGACACCGCCCCGCAAATCCAAGCCTTAAAATTGCAAACCGCTTTGGGTAAAGGCTTGGTGGAAACCCTTGCCCCTGCGCTGGAAAAAATCGCCGATGCTTCCGACCAAATGGTGCTGCTGGATTGGGACGCTTGCGGTACAGCCGAATTTGCGAAAAAACTCGCGCCCGCCGCCGCGCAAATGGCAGAAGCCAACCGCGTTTACGCCAAAGCCATCGTGCAATACAGCGACGCAATGAAAGCACACGATATGTTTACCCTAGCCGATGAAACCTCGGTGTTGCACACCGCCACGGACACCGAAAAAGCGGCGAAATATTTGCAAGGGCAACCCAAAAAAGGCGACGCATCCCCCGCTCCCGCCCAATAATCAAAAGGCAGCCTGAAAACGGCATTTCTCGTTTTCAGGCTGCCTTTTTGTTCCCATGATTGCATGGAGCAGACCGCAAACATTCCATGCGCCCCCCACCGCACACACCATGACATGACACACCACACCCACGCATGGGCAAACATCCCCACCCTTGCCCAAATCCAAAACCACCTTGCCGCGCATCCCGATAGCCGACACCTTATCTTCTGCCTGCCCGCCAACCACGTTATCCCCCAATGGCAGCCTGAAAACGAGCAACAGCAACCCCTTGCCCAAGCATGGCAAGAAGCCACCCGCTGCTTGGCGCACGATGCCGTGAACTACATCCGCCAATGGCAGCCTGAAACCGACCTCTGGCTGCTGCCGCCCTACGCCGCCCGCCATCTGCACGAACACTTCCCCCAACCTGAACACATCATCTGGCACACCCCGCCCATAGCCCAACAGCCCGCGCCACCGCTCAAAGCATGGCAACACCCCCCCGCAAGGCAGCCTGAAAACGAGCAAAGCGCGTTTCGGCGAAGCCAAAGCCAAACGCCCCACGTTCTCATCATCGGCGCAGGCATCGCAGGCGCAGCCACCGCCCACGAATGCGCCACCCGCGGCGCGCGCGTAACCGTGCTAGAAGCCCACGCCCCTGCCCAAGCCGCATCAGGCAACCGGCAAGGGCTGCTCTACGCCAAAATCTCCCCCCACCCCACCGCCCAAACCGAGCTACTGCTCGCAGGCTACGGCTACACCCGCCGCCTGCTGCAACGCCTGCTCCCCCAACAGCAAAGCTGGGGCGCAAGCGGCGTGCTGCATCTGAACCACAACGAAAGCGAAACCCAACGCAACGCGCAGCTCGCCCAAAACCAGCATTATCAACACCTCTACCGCCCCGTCTCCCCCGCCCAAGCCAGCCAAATCGCAGGCATCCCCATCGCCCAAAGCGGCTTGTATTGGCAACACGGCGCATGGCTCAACCCGCCCGCCCTTATCCGCAACCTACTGCGCCACCCCAACATCACCCTCCACTCCCACACCCCAGCCCAAAGCATCCGCCACAGCGGCAACCAATGGCACGTCCGAACCCCAAACGGCATCTTTTCAGGCAGCCACATCGTCTTCTGCACAGGCGCAGACAACGCCCACACCCCCCTTATCCAACACTACCCCTTCCAAATCATCCGCGGGCAAACCAGCATCGCCCCCGCCACCCAAGGCAGCCTGAAACTCCAAACCGCCCTATCCGCCGCCTCCTACATCTCCCCCGCATGGCAAGGCGAACACTGCTACGGCGCAACCTTCGCCCCCAACAACCCCTGCCGAGATTGGCACGCCGAAGACGAAGCCAGCAACCGCCAAGCACTCACCCAGCTTTCCCCCTATCTCGCCCAACAGTTTGCCGATTACTACGCCGCCCATCCCATCAGGCAGCCTGAAAACGAATGCAGCGAGTTTCGGCAAAACGTAAACGAACCAAGCCACGACTATTTAGGCAGCCTGAAAACCCAAAGGCAGCCTGAAAACGAGCACAGCTCGTTTCGGCAAAGCCAAAACGAGCGCGACGAGTTCCCACCAAAAGGACACGCCGCTACCCGCTGCGACTGCCACGACCACCTGCCCGCCGTCGGCGCCATCAGCGACCCCGCCGTCCTGCGCACCCTCTACGCCGCCTACGCCCTAGACAAAAACTACCGCATCGCCACCCCCTGTCCCTATCTGCCCAACGCCTATGCCAACACCGCACACGGCAGCCGCGGGCTCGCCACCGCCCCCATCTGCGCTGCCGAAATCGCCGCCCAAATCTGCCGCACCCCCCGCCCCCTATCCGAACGCCTGCGCCAAGCCCTCAACCCCAACAGGCTGATTATCCGGCAGATTGTGCGCGGAAAAAAATAAAAAGCCATCTCGGTTATCTGGGATAGCCGCAAAATTATTGAATTAGTGGCAAAGCAGCTTGCAAAAAAAGGGATAAACCGATATGGATTATCCCTTTTTGTTAAATCGTATTTAGGTTGCCGTATTTTCAGGCTGCCTCGTTATTTGCCGTCACATCTATACCCTGTTCTGCCATTTATTCAGCAGACTCAGCTTCATGCGGCGGTTGGTGATTGCCCGCCAATTTTGCCAGCATCGCTTGGTCAATATAAATCAAATTCACATTGGTGCAAGAAATCAGCACATAGCCTTGCTGCTGCATGAATGCCGTCATGCGGCTGCCCTCGCCAGATGCAAAATGTTCAGAAGGTTCAAGCTGCACAAACAGCGGTCGCCAGCGCGCAAAATCAATATCTTTGGCAATATCCAAATCTTTGCCTTCCACATCAATGGACAACAGCAAAATCTTTTTGTCCGCTGGAATATGGTTTTCAAACAAGCGATTGGGGCGCATCGCCGCCACGTGCACGCTGTTTTTAATGCCTACCTGCCCGCCATGCCAAATTTCAATAAATTCTTTGTGCAGCGATGAAAGCTCGTGATGATTGGAAACGAATAATTCCACCGTTTCCACGTCTTCATTGGTGATGGCGGCGTGGATAATCTGGTCAGCGGGGCGGCCTTTTTGCAAATCGGGCAGCAACGCAGGATTGGCTTCAACCAAAATACCCGTCATGCCCGTGCAAATATGCAGCAAATAGGTGTTATTGCCCGCAAAGGCGTGATTCCCACCGATTTCAACATACACATAATCCGCCCAATTCCCGATATGCCCTTGTGTTTGCAGGGCGCGGGCGATAGAAAAAATGATTAAATCTTCGCCACATTGCCCGTAATGCTGTTCCAGCATGGAAGGAATGGTGGCGCTTTTGATGTCGGCTTCAAGCGTGCGTTGATAAACAAATGGATTGGGAAACAACATGGCAATCTCCTATTGGATTAGACGAATGGAATACCCAGTGGGCATTATAGGACTTTTCTCATGATTTAGCTTCCCTGCCTGCTTCCGTCGCCAAACCATCGCATTGCAATTTCTGTTTTCAGGCTGCCTCGCACCGCTGGGCGAACGCTTCGCTTAATCTATCCAACGCCAGCCGCACCCGCGCGGGCTGCTCGCGGTTCAGCGTAATCAGATAAACGGGGCTGCTGTCCAGCCGCCAATCGGGCAGCAGTTGCACCAAACGCCCACGTTCAAACTCATCGTGCAATTCGGCGCGGGCGCGCACGCCAATGCCAAAATGATTTTGCAGCAGCGTGAGCGAAAGCAGGCTGTTGTTGCACAGCATCCGCAGCGCGGGATGGACGGTAATTTCGCCGTGCGTCAAATGCGTGAAGCGATAGGATGTGGCTTGATAATCCAGCCATTGATGTTGCGCAAGGTCGCGGGGGTGGGCGATGGGCGGCGCGCTGGCTAAATATTCGGGCGTGGCGCATAGGCACATTTCGGCATCAAACAGCTTGCGGGCAATCAGCTGCGGGTCGTTGAGCGCGTGTTGCCCGCCGCGTATGGCGATGTCGATTTTCTGCGTGTAAAGATTGCTGAAATTGTCGTCCACATACCATTCAATATTCAGCGCGGGATAATCCGCCAACAGCGTTTTCAGGCTGCCTGCAATGGGCAAGCCGCACACCGACGAAAAGCTGGTGATGCGCAGCGTGCCGTCAACATCGTTTTTCTGCTGCTCCAACACCTGCTGGGCGCACTCCGCCCCCGTCATCATCTGCAAACAGGCTTGGTAAAACGTCTCGCCCGCGCTGGTGGCAGAAAGGCGGCGCGTGGTGCGGTTCACCAGCTTGATTTGATGCTGCTGCTCCAATTTGGTGATGGCAAGGCTGATGGTGGAAACGCCCAAACCAAGCTGTTTGGCGGCTTCCCGCATCGATTGGTGCTGGATAACGGCGACAAAAATCGCCATAGCGCGAAAGTCATACATTGTTTGATTTTCTCAAAAACTATTTTTGCGATTAGGTGGTTTTTCTGCGGCAATTTTAACCCTATAATGCGCCCATCTCAACAAACATTCATGGAGACAAAAATGAAAATTTTAGAACTGGACCGCATCAACCAATTGGCCGCCAAAAACCGCAGCGAGGGCTTGACCGCCGCCGAACGTGCCGAGCGCGACACTTTGCGCCAAAGCTACCTTGCCCAAATGCGCGCGCAAATGGACGGGCATTTGAACGCGATGACCATCATCGACCCCATCGGCAACAACGTTACCCCGCTGAAACTGTGGGCGCGGCAAGAGCGGCGGCGAAATTGAACGCGGGCGCGATTGCCATTAGCGGCTAATCTAACCGCCAAGCAAACCAAAGGCAGCCTGAAAACGGTTCGGACATCGTTTTCAGGCTGCCTTTTTGCCTTCTCAATAATGACAATGCGGCAGATAAGCGCTGGAAAATGTTTGGATAAACCGCGCTTCGGTTTGATACGCGCATGTCGGTTGCCAATAGCCCTGCGCCTGCACCCAATCATATATCGGCACGTTAAGCGGATAAGCGGTCAGCACGCCGCTGAGTTTGTGTTCGGCAATCCATTGCTCCGCCGCTTCTTGCGTGGCAAAGCAGCCTGAAACTGCGTCCGCGCCATCGCCTTGGAATAGCCAAACCATGGTTGTTTCGTTCATTTTGCTTCCTTAAAGGCAGCCTGAAAACGCCAAAACCCGTTTTCAGGCTGCCTTCTCATTTGCTCGTCCACAAGCCAATCAATCCGCCACCAACTGCCGTTCGCTTTCAAACACCTGCACCGCATATTTGCAGCCCTTCTTGTCGCCGCTCACGCAAGAAACCATCTGCGGCACCACCTGATAGCTGCCCGCCTGCGCGGCGTAAAAGCCAAACATCGGCGAAGCGTCCGCCGCCGTATCCGCCTTAATCGTTGCGCCCTCTTGCTGCAACGCCAAATCCAGATTGCTGCACTCGTCGGCGCAATCGGCAAAAAAGGCGTAATGCTTGCCCTCGGTCAGTTTCACGTTGTAGCGGGCAGTTGCGCCTTTGGCGAGCTTGCCTGTTTTGTGTGTCAGCTCTCTGGCTTCCTTATCCACCGCGTTGATTTCCATCTGATTGATAAACAGCGCTTTTTCCGCCCATGTGGGCGGCGTTTTGTTGTAGGAACACGCGGCAAGACCAGCGAGCAGCGCAAAAAATAAAAATGGGCGAAACATGGTGGATTCCTTTGCAAAGCGGGCTTGATGGGTTTGGGCTGCGCCGAACGGCGTTTCAGGCTGCCTATTCGCGCCCCAAAATCATCGCATCGCCGTAGCTAAAAAACCGATATTCCTGCGCAACCGCATGGCGATACACCGCGCGGATTTTGTCGCAGCCTGAAAACGCCGACACCAGCATCAGCAGCGTGGATTTGGGCAGATGAAAATTGGTAATCAAGCGGTCAATCACTTGAAACGAGAAACCAGGGGTGATGAAAATATCCGTGTCGCCCTGCCCTGCCTTCAGGCTGCCTGAACGGGCGGCGGATTCAATCGCCCGCAGCGATGTGGTGCCCACCGCCCAAACCTTGTTGCCGCGCTGCTTGGCAGCGGCGATTTTGGCAACCGTGTCTTCGGGCACTTCAAACCATTCGCTGTGCATTTTGTGCTCGGCGATGTTGTCCACGCGCACGGGCTGGAATGTGCCCGCGCCAACGTGCAGCGTTACCTCGGCAAATTCCACGCCTTTGGCTTTCAGGCTGCCCAACAGCGCATCGGTGAAATGCAAACCTGCTGTGGGCGCTGCCACCGCGCCTTGAAATTTAGCATACACGGTTTGATAACGCTCATCGTCGTCCGCATCGGCAGCGCGCACGATATACGGCGGCAGCGGCAGCTTGCCATGCCTTTCCAACAATTCATACACGGTTTCTTCGCCCGCAAACTGGATTTTGAACAATTCGTCCACACGCTCAATCATGGTGGCGTGGATGCCGCCGTCAAAAATCAGCTCTGCGCCCGCCTTGGGCGATTTGGACGAACGAATGTGCGCCAGCGCGGTGTGCGCATCCAACACGCGCTCAATCAGGGCTTCAATTTTGCCGCCGCTGGCTTTTTGCCCAAACAGCCGCGCGCGCATCACTTTGGTGTTGTTGAACACCAGCACATCGCCTGCGTTGATGTAGGCGGGCAA
>CAUQDE010000018.1:0-13116 GCA_963516425.1 uncultured Kingella sp. | reverse complement strand
GCAACCGCACTCAAGCCGCCAAAACGCTCGGCATCAGCTTCCGCTCCATGCGCTATCGCCTAGAGCGGCTGAACATTGATTTAGGCGCGTAACATGGTTTTCAGGCTGCCTCTCTCAACAATAGGCAGCCTGAAACCTTTGCCAAACCTGACCAATGGCGCATCGGCGGCCCGCAGGCATCTTTGCAACCGTCCTGTTGAATATGCCATTTGGCAACGAGCCGTCGCCGCTCCATTTCAGATTTCAGGCTGCCTCTGAGCCTTTACAAAGCGCTCAGCCTGAAAAGCAAAATCAACATGAGGCCGCAACGGCTCATCACCAATATGCTTGCTGAACCCGCACGAATTGGCAAAACACCCGCACACCGTTTTCAGGCTGCCTCAACACATTGGGCAGCCTGAAAAACACAAGCAAAGCCAAAACAAAAAACCGATGATTTTTCCCATCATCGGTTTCCCATGTTGTATTAAGCAATCAATCTTCAATCACATCATCCGCATTTTCCGCCAACAGCGCGCGCAATTTTTGCATCGCCTTCGCCTCAATCTGGCGAATTCGCTCCGCAGAAACACCAAATTCCGCCGCCAGCTCATGCAGCGTCAAACCGCCGTCATCCTGCAACCATCGCGTTTCCACAATACGGCGGCTGCGCTCGTCCAACTGCGAAAGCGCGTGGCGCAAGCCCTCGGTTTGCAACGCATAATGCGCTTTTTTCGCCAACTGCTGGCTCGGCTCGCTGCTGTCATCGCTCAGCCAGTCAATCGGCGCGAAATTGTTGTCGTCATCATCGCTGTTGTCTGCCAACAAAGCCACATCATTGCCCGTCATGCGCTGTTCCATTTCCAGCACATCCGAGAGCTTCACGCCCAAATCGTCCGCAATATCCTGCGCCTCTTTCGGGCTCAACGCGCTCAAACTTTTGCGCATGCTGCGCAAATTGAAAAACAACTTGCGCTGCGGTTTCGTGGTGGCAATCCGCACCAAACGCCAGTTGCGCAAAATAAATTCGTGAATTTCCGCCTTAATCCAATGCACCGCAAACGAAAACAAACGCGCACCATGCGTTGGTTCAAAGCGTTTCACCGCCTTCATCAAGCCCACATTGCCCTCTTGAATCAAATCCGCCTGATTCAAACCATAGCCATCATAACCGCGCGCAATCGACACCACCACGCGCAAATGCGACAAAATCAGCTGTTTTGCCGCTTCCAAATCGCCGCGCAATTGGCGTTGCGCCAGCGAAGTCTCCTCTTCCAATGTCAGCATCGGGATGCTGTTTACCGTGTGAATATATTGCTCCAAGCTACCATGACCGCTTGGAACCGATAGTGCAAAAGCGTTGTTCATCTAATTATTTTTCCTTCTCTTAAATCATACTGGTTTACTCGTATTTAGGCAGATTATACGCTAATTTGCCATATAGATTGAATTTTTAAATCGTTAAACCGCGTAAAAAGCAGAATTTTTATCATGCCCACTTTTCAGGCTGCCTCAACGCCGCAGCCTGAAAAACGCTTGCAGCTGCTGTTTCGCTTCATCCGCCAACAGCCCGCCCAACATGGCAGTATGTTGATTTAATTGATTGTTTGAAAACAGATTTAACACACTCCCCGCCGCCCCCGTTTTGGGCTCATGCGCCGCAAACACCACCCGTGCCACCCGCGCCTGAATCATCGCACTCGCGCACATCGCGCACGGCTCCAACGACACATACACATCGCATTCATTCAAGCGATAATTGCCCAGCACCTGACCCGCCGCCGCCAGCGCCTGAATCTCCGCATGATGGCTGATATTGCAATCCAACACACAACGATTATGCGCCCGCGCAATGATTTCCCCCTGATGCACCACAACCGCACCAACAGGCACTTCTCCCAATTTCGCCGCTTCGGCAGCCTGAAAAAGCGCAGCGCGCATCCATCGTTCCATCTCGTCTTGCGGCGGAAACAGTGCAACGGGCGGCATTTGGCGCAATTGTTGCATCCAATATTCGCGCTCCTGCTGCGAAAGCTGCGGCACCGTTTTCAGGCTGCCTACCGCCACCAGCTGCCAAAACACACTGCGGGTTACGCTTAACCCCGATTGTTTCAACAGCAAAAAAGCGCGACAAGGATTCATCGCCTGCACATCCCGCACGGTATGCACATTCAATTGGGCTAAGGCTTGGATAACTTTGGGCGCAAGCGGCGGCGTGGTGAGCTTCATAAAAGGCAGCCTGAAAACAAAAACAAGGAAACCTGCCAAACAGATTTCCTTGTTTTCTTATTTAAATTAAGCCAAAGCAGCTTTCGCTTTTTCAACCAATTGAGCAAAGGCAGCTTTATCAAATACAGCCAAATCAGCCAATACTTTGCGGTCCAGTTCAATCGCAGCGCGTTTCAAGCCGTTCATGAATTTGCTGTAAGACAAACCGTTCAAGCGGGCACCTGCATTAATACGGGCAATCCACAATTGGCGGAATTGGCGTTTGCGCTGGCGACGGTCGCGGTATGCGTATTGACCGGCTTTCATCACCGCCTGTTTGGCGATGCGATAGACATTTTTGCGACGACCGCGATAGCCTTTGGCTAACGCAATCACTTTTTTATGACGAGCACGAGCGGTAACACCGCGTTTTACGCGTGGCATAGTTTAACTCCTTTAAGCGTAGGGTAACATTTTGGCGATAGAAGCCATATCGCGTTCGTTCACCATAGCGGTGCCGCGCAATTGGCGTTTAGTTTTAGTGGTTTTTTTAGTCAAAATATGACTTTTGAACGCATGACCGCGTTTTACACCACCGTTACCCAGTACTTTGAAGCGTTTTTTCGCGCTAGACTTGGTTTTCATTTTAGGCATGGGAAAACTCCATTCATTTTTAAGATAAGGCATCGGGCGTTTGCCATACAGCAATGCTTAAAACCCGAAACCACGGTTTTATGCCGCTAGAAAAAACATTTTCCTGACGCGGCGTGTATCAGGAAAACGCGGGATTATACGGTTATTTTTTCTTGGGCGCAAGCATCATCACCATTTGGCGACCTTCCAGCTTAGGAAAAGATTCAATTTGCGCTTCTTCTGCCACATCGGCTTTCACACGTTCCAAAAGCTGTGCGCCAATTTGTTGGTGTGCCATTTCGCGCCCACGAAAGCGCAAGGTGATTTTTACTTTGTCGCCGTCTGCCAAAAATTCGCGCACTTTCCGCATTTTGATGTTGTAGTCGCCATCGTCTGTGCCAGGGCGGAATTTGATTTCTTTGATTTGGACTTGCTTCTGCTTTTTCTTGGCTTCGTCGCGTTTTTTGGATTGTTCGTATTTGTATTTGCCAAAGTCCATCAGTTTGCAAACAGGCGGCTTGGCAGTGGGGGAAATTTCTACCAAATCAACGTCTTGTTCCTCTGCCATAGACATGGCTTCTTTTAGGCTCACAACGCCAAGTTGCTCGCCGTCGCCACTGATTAAGCGCACTTCTTTGGCGGTGATTTCGCCGTTGATTCGTGCTTCGCGTTCTTGCTGTGCGATGATGAATGCTCCTATAAAAATTGATGTTTCAGGCTGCCTCTATGCCCTAGCGCAACCCGCTGAATGAAAGGGCGTATTTTAAACGTTTTGTATGGGTTTTGTGAAGTTTGTTTAAGATTTTTGTCGCCATGGGCAGCCTGAAAAACGCCTTTTCAGGCTGCCTCAATATTACAAGTGCTTAAAACTCGGTTTTCATTTCTTCCAGCAGCCGTTCAATAAACGCTTCCAGTTTCAGGCTGCCTAAGTCTTCGGCTTTTTTGCGCACGGCAACTTGCCCGTTTTCCATTTCTTTATCGCCCACTACGATTTGGTACGGATAGCGTTGCGAGCTGTTGTCGCGGATTTTGTAGCCGATTTTTTCGTTGCGCAAATCCAACTCGGCGCGAAAGCCTGCGGCTTGCAGTTTGGCAACCACTTCGCGGCAGTAGTCGGCTTGTTTTTCGGTGATGTTCATCACCACCATTTGCACGGGGGCGAGCCACAGCGGGAACGAGCCTGCGTGCTGTTCAATCAGGATGCCGATAAAGCGTTCCAGCGAGCCTAAAATGGCGCGGTGCAGCATCACGGGGCGGGCGCGGTTGTTGTCGCGGGTAACATATTCGGCATCCAGTCGTTCGGGCAACACGAAATCAAGCTGAATCGTGCCGCATTGCCATGAGCGTCCGAGCGCGTCTTTGATGTGGTATTCCACTTTGGGCCCGTAAAACGCGCCTTCGCCTGGCAATTCCTGCCATGTTACGCCACACGCGGTGAGCGCATCACGTAAGCCTTGTTCGGCTTTGTCCCAAATTTCATCGCTACCTGCGCGTTTTTCGGGGCGCAGGGAGAGCTTGATGCTGACATCGTGGAAGCCGAATTGGCGGTAGATTTTCATCACCAGCTGGTTAAACGCGCGGGTTTCTTCGGCGATTTGGTCTTCGGTGCAGAAAATATGGGCATCGTCTTGCACAAATCCGCGCACACGCATCAGGCCGTGCAATGCGCCGCTGGGTTCGTTGCGGTGGCATGAGCCGAACTCTGCCAAGCGCATCGGCAAATCGTTGTAGGAACGCAAGCCGTGGTTGAAAATTTGTACATGGCCTGGGCAGTTCATCGGTTTAACGGCGTATTCGCGTTTTTCGGACGATGTTAAGAACATATTGTCTTTGTAGTTCGCCCAATGCCCTGATTTTTCCCAAAAAGTTTTATCCATGATTTGCGGGGTTTTGACTTCTTGGTAGCCTGCGGCGGTGAGTTCGCGGCGCATATGTTGTTCAATCACTTGCCACAGCGTCCAGCCGCGCGGATGCCAGAACACCATGCCAGGGGCTTCGTCTTGCAGGTGGAACAGGTCTAGCTGTTTGCCGAGTTTGCGGTGGTCGCGTTTTTCGGCTTCTTCAATGCGTGTGATATAGGCTTTGAGTTCGTCTTTGGTTGCCCATGCCGTGCCGTAGATGCGTTGCAATTGCTCGTTGTTGCTGTCGCCGCGCCAGTATGCACCTGAAACTTTGGTGAGCTTGAAGTTTTTGAGAAAACGGGTGTTGGGAACGTGCGGCCCGCGGCACATATCCACATATTCTTGGTGGTAATACATGCCCATGGCGGTGATGTCGTCTGCCATGTCGTCAATCAGGCGCAGTTTGTAGTCTTCGCCGCGTTGTTTAAATATTTCAATCACTTCGGCGCGCGGGGTCATTTTTTTGATGACATCGTAGTCTTGGTTAATCAGCTCTTTCATGCGCGTTTCAATGGTGGCGATGTCTTCGGGCGTGAACGGTTTTTCGCTGAAAATGTCGTAGTAAAAGCCGTCTTCAATCACAGGACCAATGACCATTTTTACGCTGGGGAACAGTTGTTTCACCGCATGCCCAACCAAGTGGGCGCAGGAATGGCGGATAATCTCCACGCCTTCGGGGTCTTTGGGGGTGATGATTTGCACGCTGGCGTCTTCGGTAATCGGGTCGCTGGCATCGCGCAAAATGCCGTTTACTTTGCCTGCCACGGTGGCTTTTGCCAGCCCTGCGCCGATGTCGGCGGCAATTTGGGCGATGGTGGTGGGGGATTCGTAATGGCGGACTGAGCCGTCGGGTAGGGTGATGTTGATTTGGGACATGGTTGCTCCGAAAGGGTAATGTGGTTTTCAGGCTGCCTCAAATCGCGCCCGAAAAAACGCGAAATTATAGAGATTATGGGTTTGATAAACAAGGCAAACAGGCTTTTCAGGCTGCCTTAACGCGCAATCGGGCGCGAAAATAACGCTATAATTGCCCCCTATTACTTATTTCAGCATGAGGCAGCCTGAAATGCAACATTCTGCAATGGATACACATGATGACGACGTTTACACGCCGCCTTTGTTTAGCAAAGGCGAGGCGTTTGGGCTGTTGATTATGTTTGAGTTCATCTGTATTGGTATGGTGATTTTATTGAGTTTGGGCTTTATGCTGCTAATGGGACACAAGATTAATACGCCCGCCGAAAAAATTATGGTGCAAAAACTTGCGCTTATTTTCAGCGTGTTATTTATGACATATTGCGTGCAGAAAAAACGCGAAAAAACACAAACCGAAGAAACACTTGCATCTTATTTGGGGCTATTTGGTCTAGACAATATCAAATGGAAATTTGTGTTGAAATGGACACTGTTGTTCTTATTGCTCCACTTTGTGTTCGGCGGCATCAACCATTTAAGCGAAGTGAATAACCAGCGCATCGCACAATATCAAGAAATTGGCATCCTGATGCCGTTTATCAGCACAGTTATCGTTGCGCCAATTGCGGAAGAAATTTGGTTTCGTGGGATTTTGTATCCTGCCTTGTACGACAGCACCAATAATCCCGAACTGGCTATTGCTGTTACCAGCATTGCTTTTTCATTTAGCCATTTTGAGTTTACGCCACTGGCGTTGATTGCTCGTGCGCTGTTCGGCTGGCTTCTCTTGCGCGCGCGCACCATCGGCGGCTCGCTGTATGTGTCCATTTGGTTGCACGCTTTATGGAATATTTGCGTTATCGCGCCTGCCGTTTTTGCTTTTTATCAGCATGGTTAATCCATTGATTACGGCAGAACAGGGTTTTAGTTAATTTTTCCACTCGCACATCACATCGCTTTACTCACTCCCCCATTCGTTTTCCACGCTCATCCCGCTCTCTTTAACCAGCGTTAAATACGCCATCAAAAACTTATACCGCGCTTCGGCTAATTTTTGCTCAGCTTGGCTCACAGCCTGCTGCGCTTGTATGACTTCCAGTTGGTTACGAATGCCGTATTGTTGTCCTATCTGGGTCGATTTGAGTTTGAGCTTGCTGCTTTTTAACACGCGCTCTTGTGCCATGATTTGATAGTGGGCAGCGTTGCTTTCGGTATAGGCTTGGCGGACGGCAAGTTTGATTTTATGTTCGGTGGCAATAAGTTGCGCGTGGATCGCTTCGTATTGTGCGCTGGCTTCACGGATTTTGCTGCGCAGTTCGCCACCTGTATAAAGCGGCATGCTCAACTGCACAGACGCAGTCATGCCTTTACCGCGATAACGGTAGTCGCTGTTTTGGGCAGATGATGTGTATAGGTTGTTTTGATAACCGATGTTGGCGGCGATTGTAGGCAGGCGGCTGGCTTTGGTGGCGGTTAGGGCTTTTTCACTGCTTTGGGTAATGGCAAGTTGCATTTTGTATTCGGGATTGTGTTGCAAGGCTAGGCTTTGCCATTGTTCTAAGCTGCGTTGTTTGAGCTTGGGTTGGTAGTGTGTGATGATATTGCTGGTTTTAATGGGCGAAATGTTTTGGCTGTCTAGCCCTGTGTAGTCGTTAATCTGATTTTCTAATACCTGCTTTTGAGCAAGAGCGGCAATTTCTTGAGCAAGGGCGTTATCGTAGCCCGCTTGTGCTTCGTGTACATCCACAGCAGTGGCTGCGCCGCGTTTAAATAGCGCGAGTGCTTGTTTGGTTTGTTGCTCGTAGGTTTTTTTCTCAGCGCGATAGCTGGCGATGGTTTCTTGATTGAGCAATAGGTTGAAATAGCTTTCGGCAACTTTAAGCAGCAAATCATCATGGGCAGCCTGAAAACGTTGCTCAGCCGCTTGGCTGTGATCACGGCTTTGATAATATTGAGCTATTTTGCTGGCATCAAACAAAGTTTGGCTTAATTGAACATTCCAGCCTTGCGTCTCGCGGGTTGATGAAATGGATGGTGGCTGGCGTTGATAGGTGGCATTGGCGGAAATGTGGGGCAGCAACGCGGCTTTGGCTTGTTGCTGTTGTTCTAGGCTGGCATCGCGTTGATAATAGGCAGCCTGAAAATCGGCAGAATGCTGTTTGGCAGCTTCCCATGCTTCTTGCAAAGTAAAAGCAGCAACTGGCTTGGCGAACAGAGTTGGCAATAAGCAAAAAATTGGCAAAATAAATTTTATGATTTTCATGGCGGGAAATGGCTTTTAATGTATTCAGGCAGCCTGAAATCCTGCTGCCCTATCTTGATGGATTGGTATTTGGGGGATTTCAGGCTGCCTAAAACAGCGTTTGTTTGATTTATCGCTCTTTGAAACTTTCGTCCACTTTTGTTTGCAGGGGGCTTAACAGATAATCCAACACGCGGCGGCGACCTGTTTTGATTTCCGCGCTCACATTCATGCCTGCTGTAAGATTAACGGTTTTACCCTCTATCGTCAGCGAGTGCTTATCCAGCGACACAATCGCGGTGTAAACCAGCCCAAGCTGCTCATGCTGCGTGGCATCGTGGCTAATGCTTTTCACTTTGCCTGTAAGATACCCATAGCGTGTATAGGGAAAACTTTCAATCTTAACAACAGCTTCTTGCCCTGCTTCTACAAAACCAATGTCTTTGTTAAGCACCAAAGCTTCCACTTCCATTTGCTCATCGTCAGGAGCGATAACCATAATTTTTTGCGCCGCCTGAACCACCCCACCTATGGTATAAGTAGCCAATTCTTGCACCGTTCCGCTAACAGGCGAAGTCATCCGCATCAGTTGCCGCCGTTGTTTGGCTTTATCGGCTTGCCCTCGATACTGGTCTATTTGCTCTTTGGTTTGGCGCAATGCATCTAGCATATCGCGTTTCAGGTTTTGGGTATGAAGTGCGCGGTCTTGCTGCGCTTGAGCAATGGCAGCCTGAATTTGCTGAATTTGACTGCGCGTGCTGTTTAAATCATTTTCATTGCTGATGGATTTGCTTTTTTGTTCCAAATAGGCGTGTTCAGAAATAAAGTTATCAGCTTTGAGCTTTTGATAATCTATGGTTTTTTGTCGCTCTATTGCGCCAACTGATACCAATTTCTGCTCTTGCGCCTTTGCCGATTGCAATTCCGCCTGATGAGCACGTAAAGCAGATTGCAATTGTGTATCTTGCGCTGCCCATGCTTGATACTGGTTCTGCGCCAAAATTTGGGCAGCCTGAAAATCCGCATCGGCGATGCCGGCTTGTTTGGCAAGATTAAGATTGAGATGCGGCACAGTATGCGTTTCCAATGCATTTAATACTGCTTCATACCGCCATTGCGACAACAACGCAGCATGCAAAGCCTGCTCGGATTGAGCAACATCGCTATCCGTGCCAATCGCTTCCAGTTCAACCAATACATCGCCTGCTTTAACATGCTGCCCATCTCGCACATGTACCGCTTTAACCACCGCTGTTTCCAATGGCTGAATCGTTTTGCTGCGGCTGCCCGATGAAGTTTTACCCTGTGCGGTAGCCACAATATCAATCTGCCCAAACCAAGACCACAGCAATGCCAACAATGCAAATACCATAATCAAACGCGCCGTCCATTTTGGCGCGGCAGAGAGCGGCGTTTCGGTCAGCTCTAAATGAGCGGGCAAAAAAGCACGTTCATCATCCGATCGATAAGGCGTGTCCAAAGTATGGCGTACAGCCCACACGTTGCGCCAAACGGTCAGATAGCGCGCAAGAAAGTCTTTAAAAGCGGAAAACCACATAAATAATAAAGCGCTTGAATAAAGTTAGAAAAAATTTTCAGGCAGTCTGAAACATAAACTTCTGCTATATGCGAATACGCCAGTTATAGCTTTTTATATTAAATATATTTGGGCTACAGCAAATTGGATTATCCATACCAATTTTAGGCAGCCTGAAAAACTACCCATTCTGCAACTCAAACAAATAACGGTAATACCCGTTCTCCCTGCCCAACAATTCTTGATGCGTACCGCTTTCCACAATTTTGCCTTTATCCATGGCAATAATGCGATGCGCCATCCGCACAGTAGAAAGCCGATGCGCAATAATTAGCACAGTACGGTTGGCACAAATCGCCTGCATATTTTGCATAATAGCCCGCTCGCTTTCATAATCCAGCGCGCTGGTGGCTTCATCAAAAATCAAAATGCACGGATTGGTAATCAACGCACGAGCAATAGCGATGCGTTGCCGCTGTCCGCCCGATAAACCGCTGCCTTGTTCGCCAACCACGGTATCATAGCCCTCGGGCAATTCCATAATAAATTCATGCGCCCCAGCCAATTTGGCAGCCTGAATAATCCGCTCCAACGGCAAGCCCGTATCCGTTAAGGCAATATTGTCGCGGATGCTGCGATTAAGCAATACATTTTCCTGCAATACCACGCCCACTTGGCGGCGCAGCCAAGCTGGGTCTGCCAACGCCAAATCATTGCCATCCACCAACACACGACCATTTTCAGGCGTATAAAGCCGTTGCACCAGCTTGGTCAGTGTAGATTTTCCAGAGCCAGACCGCCCCACAATGCCCAACACCTCTCCCGCGCGTATCGCCAAATTCAAATCCTGCAAAATCAGCCGCCCATCGGCTTTATAACGGAAATCAACATGCTCAAACACAATATCGCCGCGAATATCAGGCAATGCCAAGCGGGAAGACGCGCTTTCCGTAGGCGCATTTAAAATATCGCCTAAGCGAGCAACAGAAATCCCCACCTGCTGAAAATCCTGCCAAAGCTGCGCCAGCCGAATCACAGGCGCAGCCACCTGCCCCGAGAGCATATTAAACGCAATAAGCTGCCCCACCGTGAGCTTGCCCTCTATCACCAATCTTGCGCCTATCCATAAAGTCGCCACAGTAACCAGCTTTTGTATAAGCTGAACACCCTGCTGCCCAATCACCGCCAACTTGGTTACCTTAAAACCAGAAGCCACATAAGCCGCCAACTGGTTATCCCACTTGCGCGTCATCTGCGGCTCAACCGCCATCGCCTTTACCGTACCCACCGCAGTGATGCTTTCCACCAAAAATGACTGGTTGTCTGCATTGCGCGCAAATTTATCATTCAACCGCGTTCGCAAAATCGGGCTAATAAATGCCGACCAAAAAGCATAAGCAGGCAAAGAGGCCAAAACCACCAAAGTCAAGCTAGAGCTGTAATACCACATAACAGCCAAAAAGATAAACGAAAACGCCAAATCCAACACCGAGGTCAAAGCCTGCCCCGTTAAGAAATTGCGAATCTGCTCCAACTCACGCACCCGCGCCACCGTATCGCCCACGCGGCGCGTTTCAAAATACGCCAACGGCAATGCCAACAAATGGCGAAATAACCGCGCACCCAATTCCACATCAATGCGCGAAGTAGTATGTGCAAAAATATAAGTTCGCAAACCACCTAACACAATCTCAAACAGGCTAACCACCAACAAAGCAACCGCAACCACATCCAAAGTGGAAAACCCGCGATGCACCAATACCTTGTCCATCACCACTTGAAAAAACAGCGGCGTAATCAGCGCAAAAAGCTGCAATACCACAGAAACCAGCAAAACTTCCAAAAAAATGCGGCGATATTTAATAACCGCAGGAATAAACCAAGTGAAATCAAACTTGGCTAACGAGCCCAATATAGATGCACGCGAAGCAACCAATATCAGCTTGCCCGAATAACGATGCGCAAATTCTGCGCTATTTAATATGATTGCCTGCTGCGTATTCAAATCCTGAATCAGATATTTGCCGCCATCCGCACCGCCATGCTCCACTTTCGCCAAAATAAAATGCTGCCCATCATCACGCCATACCAAAGCAGGCAGCGAAGCCATATGCAAACGCGCCAAAGGTTGGCGCACAATTTTAGCTTTTAATTCAAGCTGCTTAGCAGCCAACAACCATTCGGTTTCGCTTAAATCGCCGTTGGGGCTGCCTGAAAAGCGATGCATAATATCGGCAGGATTAGCCGCAATACCATGAAAATGAGCAAGGATAATGAGGGCAGATAAAGCAGGTTTAGGGGTAGGCGTAGTTTGAGCCATTGTGGTTAGATGTAAACAAAAATTAACGAATTTGGCTGGAATTTTAACAAAGGCGCAGAGTGAGTGCAAATTTCGTTTTCAGGCTGCCATAATACACTCTCATATCGCAGCAAGTGCCAAATCAAAGGGCACAAAATGCTACTACACTATTTGCAAAGCCAACGCAAAACCAACGCAAACAGCAAACATATTACCCACCTATTCAACAGCCAAAACTCCAAAAGCGCAAACAGCATAGCTGAGTATAGCTCAGCACACAAACAATATAAACAAAACTCCCAAAACAAAACATTGCCACCCCTGTCCCGCACAACACACCTACATAAACATCATATCGTTGATTTTAGAGATTTTCACCAACACAAACGATTGACACAAAATAGCAACGTGTATATACTTTATCCTGTTCAAAGATAATTGTTTTTATTTTCCTGCGCTTGATGAAAATATCATGCCAGTGTAGAAATCAACGGCGTTGTTTACACTTTTCGGATGCAGACCCAACTGGTAGGTTTTACTGCTTGTCAAGAATGCCACAAGGCACAGCGAGGTCACATGATTCTTGACAAGCGACAAAACCTACCAAACTATCATGCAGCCTAAAAAACGAAAGCTGGGCAGCCTGAAAAAGTGTAAACAACGCAACCTTTCCCAACATTTGGGGATATTTATTATGGCAGGTTTATTGGTTTTACTGGGATTGTTCATTTGGATAGCAATCACGATTTTTGCCATCAAAGCTGGCTACAAATTATTCAAGCGGTTTTCCCAAAGCAAGCGGCTTCATTTTTTCGGCGCATTTTTAGGCTTTATGCTGACAATGGGTGGTTTTTTTGTGAAATGGTCTTGGGAATATTGGGAAATTAAAAGGTATACAGATAAAATGTGCAGCCACGCAGGATTAAGGATTTTTGTTACATCAAAAGAATGGAAAGAGATGGTAGGCGGGGAAGATGCTTGGAAAGCCATGCCTTACATTAATGAGTTGGTTGATAATAAGCCCCCCTATCCTAGCTATCTTGTTTTTGAAAATGAAGGATACAAAATGGCGTGGCAAGCAAACGATAGGATTTTTACCTATCGTTATTATAAGCCACAAAAATTTAATACACGTATGATAAAAGAGATATATTACGATGTTGTTTCAAAAAAAATTTTAGCTCAGAGTATTGAGATTTTTCCAAGTCATTCTTCTATGCAATATTTGGGGCTGGATTTTTGGAGAGAGATGCCTGATTGTAGTAACAATCCAAGAGACATATGGCTAGATAGTTATGTTGCAAACATTCCTTTTATTGGAGCGAATTATGAATAATCAAAATATTTCAGACTTTGTTGTTTTGGCAGAAGCAAGCTATGCAGATTTTTCCAAAATGGAAAA
>CAUQDE010000017.1:0-13736 GCA_963516425.1 uncultured Kingella sp. | reverse complement strand
ACGAAGGCGGCGAAGATTTGTTCGCACACTTCTCGGCAATCAACATGGAAGGCTTTAAAACATTGAAAGAAGGTCAAAAAGTTTCTTTTGATGTAACCACTGGTCCCAAAGGCAAACAAGCCGCCAATATCCAAGGCGCGTAATCGCGTTTGACCAGATTAACCAAATCGCACAAAGCGGATAACTCGGATTGGGTTGTCTGCTTTTTTGTTTGGGTGCCGGTTTCAGGCTGCCTATGCGTTTGCAAAACGGGGTTAGGCAGCCTGAAAACGTGCTTTGCCGATTTAAGCTATAATTCTATTTTTCAACGGTATTTTGATTCGCATGACTGTTAAACGTTTTTTGATTGTGCTGGCGGTTTTGCTGCTGCTGGCAATCGGGTATGCCGCTTTGCTGTTTGCGCCAAAAAATAACGGCATGCCTTACCGCTTGGTAGTGGAAAAGGGGCAAGGCATGGCGGCGGTGGGACGCAAATTGGCGGCGGAAGATAAGATTTACAGCCGCTATGTGTTGGTGTCGGCGGCATACGCGCTGGGCGTGCACGACAAGCTCACCAGCGGCAGCTACCGTTTTGCTGGGCGGGTGTCCAGTTGGCAAATTTTGCAGCATCTGCGCCAAAACAATCCCGATTTGGTTTCGGTGCAGATTGTGGAAGGGATGCGGTTTAGCCAGATGCGCCGCATCGTTAATCAAACGGCGAATATCCGGCACGACACGCGCGCGTTAAGCGATGAGGCGTTGCTGCGAAAAATCGACCCCGATGCCGTGTCTGCCAACCCCGAAGGCTTGTTTTTCCCCGATAGCTACGAGATTGCGGCGGAAAGCAGCGATATTCAGATTTTTCAGGCTGCCTATAAGGCGATGCAGCGCGAGTTGGACAAGGCTTGGGAAGCGAAACAGGCGAATCTGCCGTATCAGAAACCGTATGACTTGCTGATTATGGCGAGCTTGGTGGAAAAAGAAACGGCGCACGAAGACGACAGGAGCGATGTGGCAGCGGTGTTCCGCAACCGCTTGGCACAAGGGATGCGCCTGCAAACCGACCCCGCGGTGATTTACGGCATGGGCGCGGCGTATCAGGGCAAGATTCGCAAGGCGGATTTGCAGCGCGACACGCCGTATAACACCTACACGCGCACCGGTTTGCCGCCCACGCCGATTGCGCTGCCCGGCCGCGCGGCGTTGCAAGCGGCGGCGAACCCTGCCGATAGCGATTATTTGTATTTTGTTTCGCGCATGGACGACACGGGGCGCAGCCAGTTTAGCCGCACGTTGGATGAGCATAATGCGGCGGTGCAGAAATATATTTTGAAGAAGAAGTAGGCGATACATCGTTTTCAGGCTGCCTCTGGTGATGGGCAGCCTGAAAATATTGGTTGTCGATTATGCTAAAATCACGCGTTTTCACACACCACACGATTGAGGATTGAATATGTTGTTTCCGGAACAAGTTAAAGAGCTGATTGCCCAAGTTACCCCTTGCGAATTGATTGAAGTGGAAGGCGACGGGCATCATTTTTTCGCCAAGATTGTCTCGGCTTCGTTTGAAGGCAAAGCGCGGTTGGCGCGCCATCGTTTGATTAAAGATGGGCTGGCGGAAAAGCTGGCGAGCAATGAATTGCACGCGCTGTCGATTACGGTGGCGGCAACGCCTGCGGAGTGGGCGGCGAAACAGCAGTAAGCCAGTAAACATAAAAAGGCAGCCTGAAAACGTGTTAGATGCGTTTTCAGGCTGCCTTTGTTTGCGTTTACGGCTTTGGTTTGCTCTCTTCTTGGCGCAAATCAACCAATTCCGTGCCCGCCAGCCAGTCGTACAAAAATTGTTTGCGCGGGTTAAACAGGGCAAAGCCCCACGGCAATATCCACCAAAACAGCGCGGCGACGGCGGCGTTTCTGCCGTGCCAACCCAACTGCTGCAAAGCGGCATACGCCAGTAAGGGGAGAAACACCAGCAGCACGCACGCCCACGCAAAGCGTAGAAACAACTGCCGTTTGCTGGGGCGGCTGCCCGCAAGGTTAATCAGCCCGATTTGCCACACGCGCATCGGCAGCGTTTGCCCTTCGCGCTGCCAGTTCAGGCGGAAGTATTGCCACCACGCCAGCACAAACACGAGGCTGGTAAGCAGCGGGATGGCGGGCGCGAGCGTGGGTGCGCTGCGGGTGATGACGGTGTTGATGATGCCCGCTGCGATGCCTGCGAGTATGGTTACCGAGCCAATCAGCAGGCTTTCATACAGCAAGGCGGCGAAGCGGCGTTTGAGCGGGGCGATGGGGTGCATGGGGTGTCCTGTGGGGGTGAGGCAGCCTGAAAATGGGTTGAGCGAGGATGAAGCATGGATGATTACACCCTACCCTTTTTCAGGCTGCCTTGTGTGGTTAGGCAGCCTGAAACCTTTGCAAAATCTGCAACCGATGGAGCGTCAGCGGCTCGCCAACATATTTCCAATCAATAAAATCATGTTGAATCACATTTGGCGACGAGCCGTCGCCGCTCCATTTTAGGTTTCAGGCTGCCTTATGGGGTTGGATTAGGCAGCCTGAAACTGATTTTCGGCGCAAGCAAAATGCTGTTGCACGGCGGCAAGGGCAGCGGCTTGATAACCGCTGGTAAACGGGTCTAACACGGTGTCGGCGGGAATTTTGCGCAGCCAAGTGAGCTGGCGTTTGGCGAGCTGGCGCGTGGCGGCTTGCCCTTGCGCGACAAATTGGGCGAAGTCGGTTGCGCCGTCCAAATGCTGCCACGCTTGGCGGTAGCCCACGCAGCGCATGGATGGCATATCGGGGTGTAGCGTGGGGTAGCGTTGCCGCAGTTGGCGCACTTCGTCTAAAAAGCCGTTGTCTATCATGTTGTTAAAACGTTGATTGATTTGCGCGTGCAGCAGGCTGCGGTCGCTGGGAATCAGCGCGAGCGTGTGCAGATTAAGCGGCGCAGCGGCGGTGGCTTGGGCGGCAAGATGTTGGCTCATGGGCTTGCCTGTGAGCTGGTAGATTTCTAGGGCGCGTTCAATGCGCTGGCTGTCGTTGGGTTTCAGGCGGGCGGCGGTTGCGGGATCTAGGCGTTGTAATTCGTTGTATAAAAAGGATAAACCATGCTCGGCTTTGCGCGCTTGCAGCTGGGCGCGGATGGCAGGGTTGGCTTCGGGTAAGTCATTTAAGCCTTGCGTGAGCGCGTGGTAATACATCATGGTGCCGCCGACAATCAGCGGCAGGCGTTGGCGGGCGTGGATTTCGCCCACCAAGCGCGTGCAGTCGCACACAAAATCCGCCGCGCTGTATGCTTCAACGGGGCTGATGATGTCAATCAGATGATGCGGCACGGCGGCAAGCTCGGCTTCGCTGGGCTTGGCGGTGCCAATGTTCATGTCGCGGTACACCAATGCGCTGTCTAGGCTGATGATTTCGCAGGGGAAGTGTTGCGCGATGGCAAGGGCTAGGGCGGTTTTGCCGCTGGCGGTGGCGCCGAGTATGGCGAAGGCTTTGGGCTGGGGCATGGCGGTTGGGGTAAACAAAAGTGGGCGGATTATACGGGCTTTCAGGCTGCCTTTGGGGAATGGATGGGCAGCCTGAAAACAGCGCGCGCAGCATGGCACAGCAATCTCATCTGCGGCGTGTTGCGTTGCGCCGCCCGCGCGTGCCAACAATTTTTGCTTACACATCAGCAGCCTGAAACAATGTAATACTGTAACACAAAATCCGTGTATAATCGCGGGCGTTTTTTCTTAACCCTCGTTTACACAATATTCACAAGGAGAAATATCATGCGCCAACGCGCAATTAAATCAACCGTTTTGGCTGTTGCTTTAACGTTTTCAGGCTGCCTTTGGGCAGAAACGTTGCCCGTAGTAACCAGTTTTAGCGTGTTGGGCGATGTTGCCCAGCAAATTGGCGGCGAGCGCGTGCAAGTAACCAGCTTGGTGGGCGCAGACCAAGACGCGCACGCTTATCAGCTATCCAGCGGCGATGTGAAAAAAATTGCCGCCGCAAAATTGGTGCTGCTTAACGGCTTGGGCTTGGAAAGCGGCGAAGTGCTGCGGGCGGTGAAACAAAGCCGCGTGCTGTATGCGGAAGCCACGCAAGGCATCACGCCGCTTAAAGCGGAAGAGGAACACGCGCATCATCACGACCATGATGACCACGACCACGCAGGGCATCACCACCACGACCACGGCGAGTTTGACCCCCATGTGTGGAACGACCCTGTGTTGATGCAAAAATACGCGGAAAACGTTACCAAAGCCTTGATTAAAGCCGACCCCGCAGGCGCAAATTATTACCAAGCGCGGTTTAAAGGCTATTCGGCGGAATTGGTGAAGCTGGATGGCTATGCCCGCCAGCAGTTCAACGCCATCCCGCGCGACAAGCGCAAAGTGCTCACAGGGCATGACGCGTTTAACTACATGGCAAAACGCTACGGCATCACCTTTCTTGCGCCGCAAGGCGTGAGCACCGAGGGCGAGGCTTCGGCAAAAACCGTTGCCGCGATTATTCGCCAGATTAAACAGCAGGGCGTGAAAGCGGTGTTCACCGAAAACATTAAAGACGGGCGCATGGTGCAACGCATCGCGCAGGAAACAGGGGCGAAAGTGGGCGGCGTGTTGTATTCCGACGCGCTTTCCAAAGGCGCGCCTGCGAAAACCTATGCCGATATGTTCCGCTACAACGTGAAAACCATGGCAGGGGCGATGAAATAGTTTGCCCTGCGTGCCAACCCGTTTTTCAGGCTGCCTTGTATGATGAATCTGCAAACAAAGAGAACGGTTTAATCCCGCCGTCTGACGGTTAAACCGATAGAGAGAGAATAAAGACAGCCTGAAAAAACCAAACCTGTATCGCCCATGGGGATACAGGTTTTTTTATCGGCTTAGTCTGTTTTCAGGCTGCCGCAAACTGCAATATCTCGGGCAAAAAGCATTCCAGCAAATCCAGCCGATTGCCGTGGTAATCAAACGTGGAACACCGCGCCAGCAAAAAAGGCTCGGCGCGGGCAAACTGCAAGGGGCTGCGCGTGAGCGGCAGGCAGCCTGAAAACAGTATCTGCCCCAGCGGCGTTGTGCCGCAATCCAGCCATTTGCGCCAAGCCGAATCCAATGCACACACGCTTTGCGCTTGCACCACCGCCACGCCATCCAACAACAAAGTAACGCGGCGGACAAACTGCTGTTGCGGCAGCCTGAAAACGCCTTCGCCGCCAACGCTCTCGCCCAGCGCATCCAGTTGTACAGAAAAATCGCCCCGTTGCGACAGCGCCGCCGTGAGCGATTGCGCCGTTACCAAATCGCGGGCAATCGGGCTGGCGGGCAAATCGGTGTGCCACGTTATCATGCGCGTTACTCGGCTGCGGGCGTGGCGGTATTATCAGGCGCAGGCAGCCTTAAAAACGTCTCGCGATAATATTTCAACTCTTCAATGCTTTCCAAAATATCGTCCAACGCCTTGTGCGAACCCTTTTTCACCACGCCTTTATACACCGCAGGATGCCAACGCCGCGCCAATTCTTTTAGCGTGGACACATCCAAATTGCGATAGTGGAAAAACGCCTCCAAGCGCGGCATATATTTCACCATAAAGCGGCGGTCTTGGTGGATGGTGTTGCCGCACATCGGCGAGGCTTTGGCGGGCAGCCATGCGCTCATAAAATCCAGCAGCTTTTGCTCCACATCCGCTTCGGTGTAGTGGGATGCTTTCACCCGCGCGGTTAAGCCTGTGCGAGCGTGCGTGGCGGTGCACCATTCGTCCATGTTGTCCATAATTTCATCGCTTTGATGGATGGCAAACACTTCCGATTGCGCCAACACGTTTAAATCTTTATCCGTGATAATCATCGCCACTTCGATGATTTTGTCTGTTTCAGGGTTCAGCCCCGTCATCTCCATATCCAGCCAGCAAAGATTGTTTTGGTCTTTCATACTTGATTACTTTCCGCGAAACAAAACGCGCTATTATACGCCATTCCCTTTTTCAGGCTGCCTATCATGCCCCATCGCCTATCCAACTGGTTCAAAGAATGGTTCAACCCCTATAAACGCTATCAACACCAACGCGCCATGCACGCCATCCGCCTATCGCTTGCCGTGGTTGCCGCCATTTTGATTGCCTATCTGGGCAACATTGAACACGGCGAATGGATTGCGATGACCGTATTCGTGCTGCTCGGCGGCGTGCCCTATCAAGGCGCAATCAACAGCAAAGCCTACGAGCGCACCATCGGCACGGTGCTGGGCATGGCAATCGGCATCGCGCTTATCTGGCTCAACCACCACTTTCTGCACAACAGCCCGCTCTATTTCCTTATCATCGCCATCGTCAGCGCCATCAGCGGCTGGCACACCCTCGGCAACTACGGCTACGCCGCCATGCTCGCAGGGCTCACCATGGCAATGCTGCTGGGCAATGTGAGCAACGACTGGCTACACGCAGGCATCGTCCGCGCCATAAACGTCATCATCGGCGTGGTGATTGTGTTGATTGCCGCCACGCTCATCCCCATCAAATCCATGCTCACATGGCGATTTTTGCTCTCCGACAATCTCGCCACCTGCGCCCACCAATTCTCGCTGATTACCGTCCACAAAACCCTATCGCAAGAAACCCAAACCGCCCTTTGGCTGGAACAGCGCAACCTCAACGCACGGCTGGTTAAAGCCCGCAGCCTGCTCGCCCCCACCGCCCACGAAAGCAAAATCAACCTCGCCCTGCTAGACAGCATCCAACAAAGCCAGCGCAATATCGTCAGCAGCATCAACCTGATGCTCGCCACCGTGCCCAAGCTGCCCAAAGCCCGCCTAAGCGTTGAAGACGAACAACTGCTCAGCCGCCATTTCGCCACCCTGCAACACGACCTGCACCGCGCCTCCAAGCTGCTCAAAGGCGAATGGCGGCAACCCATCGCCATCCACTTCCCCGAAGAAGCGCAAATCCGCACCATCGCCGCCAAGCTGCCCTTTGAAACCCAAGGCTTCGTGTGGACCAGCCTCAACATCCGCAGCGAACTCACCAACTTGCTCACTCTGCTGCAATCGCAGCGCGAAAAATGGCTTACCACCGAAGAGAAAGAGAAACTTGGTGCGGGATAAGTTTCAAGCGGTTTCAGGCTGCATCAGGCAATAAAAGGCAGCCTGAAACCCCATCAAACTCATGTTTTCAGGCTGCCTACGCAATCGCCTAGACCTATTTTCAGGCTGCCTATTTATCTTCATCTATTCGTTCAAATTAAGCCGCATCAAACGGCGCATGACCAGTTTCAACCCAACCACAAACTAGGCGCAGCATCAGCCAAACCATTTTCAGGCTGCCGCAAGCAACAAACAAAAAAGAAAGCAGCCTGAAAACGCTTTTACTCATTTTCAGGCTGCCCTATTATCAAGCAACTACTTACTTATCATCTTTCACTTCTTGAAACTCAGCGTCCACCACATCATCATCTTTCTTATCAGCAGATGCCTGTGCGCCGCCTTTTTCCGCTTCCGCCTGCGCTTGGGCATACACAATCTCACCCAATTTTTGGCTGGCTTCGCCCAAGGCTTCCGCTTTCGCTTCAATTTCCGCCTTGTCGTCGCCCTTAACGGCTTCTTCGGCAGCTTTCACCGCAGCTTCAATTTTCTCTTTTTCCGCAGCGTCCAATTTATCGCCGTGGTCTTTCAGCGACTTGTTCACAGAGTGAATCAATGCCTCAGCATGGTTGCGGCTTTGCACCAATTCGTGCAATTTTTTATCCTCTTCCGCATTCGCTTCCGCATCTTTCACCATGCGTTCAATTTCCTCCTCGCTCAAACCAGAAGAACCTTGGATGGTGATGTTTGCCGCTTTGCCTGTGCCTTTATCTTTTGCCGAAACGTGCAAAATACCGTTCGCATCAATATCAAAGGTAACTTCAATTTGCGGCATACCGCGTGGCGCAGGCGCAATGTCGCCCAAGTTAAATTGACCCAGCGATTTGTTGGCAGAAGCGCGTTCACGCTCACCTTGCAACACATGAATGGTTACAGCAGGCTGATTATCTTCTGCCGTAGAGAACACTTGCGATGCTTTGGTTGGAATGGTGGTGTTTTTATTGATGAGTTTGGTCATCACGCCGCCCATGGTTTCAATGCCCAACGACAAAGGCGTAACGTCCAGCAGCAACACGTCCGTGCGACCGCCGCCCAACACTTCGCCTTGAATCGCCGCACCCACGGCAACCGCTTCATCAGGGTTCACATCTTTGCGCGGCTCTTTGCCGAAGAAGTCTTTAACCGCTTCTTGCACTTTGGGCATACGGGTTTGACCGCCCACCAAAATCACGTCGTCAATATCGCCCGCGCTCAAACCAGCATCTTTCAACGCGGTGCGGCAAGGCTCGATGGAACGCTGAATCAAATCTTCCACCAGGCTTTCAAATTTGGCGCGGGTAATTTTCATCGCCAAGTGTTTTGGACCGGCGGCATCCATGGTGATGTACGGCAGATTGATTTCGGTTTGTTGCCCGCTGGACAATTCGATTTTGGCTTTTTCCGCCGCTTCTTTTAAGCGTTGCAATGCCATCACATCATTTTTCAAATCAATGCCTTGCTCTTTTTTGAACTCGGCGATGATGTAGTCGATAATGCGTTGGTCAAAGTCTTCGCCGCCCAAGAAAGTGTCGCCGTTGGTGGCCAATACTTCAAACTGTTTGTCGCCGTCGATGTTGGCGATTTCAATGATGGAAATATCAAATGTGCCGCCGCCCAAGTCATACACGGCGATTTTGCGGTCTTTGCTGTCGCCTTTGTCCATGCCAAACGCCAATGCGGCGGCAGTCGGCTCGTTGATGATGCGTTTCACGTCCAAACCCGCGATGCGGCCCGCATCTTTGGTGGCTTGGCGTTGGCTGTCGTTAAAATAAGCCGGCACGGTAATCACCGCTTCGGTTACTTTTTCGCCCAAATAGGCTTCGGCTGCCTCTTTCATTTTACGCAGCACTTCGGCGGAAACTTGCGGGGGCGACAGCTCTTTGCTTTGCGCTTCCACCCATGCGTCGCCATTTTTGGCTTTAACGATTTTGAACGGCATGGATTCGATGTCGCGCTGCACTTCTTTGTCTTCGTATTTATGACCAATCAGGCGTTTTACCGCATAGATGGTGTTTTTGGCGTTGGTTACGGCTTGGCGTTTGGCGGGCGCGCCCACCAAGATTTCGCCGCCGTCCAAATAAGCGATGATGGATGGCGTGGTGCGCGCGCCTTCTGCATTTTCAATCACTTTGGTTGTGCCGCCTTCGGAAATAGCGACGCATGAGTTGGTTGTGCCTAAATCAATACCAATGACTTTTGCCATAATGTTTTGCTCCTTATGCAATAAAAAAATGGTGCGCGGCATTTCAGGCAGCCTGAAAAGATTGCCGCACCTTGATGGCTTGCTAGATAGGGGGCATTTTTCGGTTTTCAAGAGCGGCGCGGCAAAATTTTCAGGCTGCCTGCTTCGCGCAACAAAGGCAGCCTGAAAACGGCAAATTGCGCTACAATTCCCGCAGCCAACACTTTCAGGCTGCCTCAACAAAGGAAAAATCATGGAACAAGAAATCAACATCTGGCAACAAAAATGGGTTATCGGCAACTGGAAAATGAACGGGCAGCTCCACAACAACAACAACCTCGTTCACAAACTGCGCCAACTGCCCGCCGCGTCTAACGTCTGCATCGGCATCACCCCGCCCACCGTTTACCTATTGCAAGTGCACAACGCCGTGCAAATCGTGCTAGACAACAAAATCCACGTTTGTGCCCAAGATGTGAGCCGCTTCCCCGATAAAGGCGCATACACAGGCGAAGTGTCCGCCGAAATGATGCGCGATGTGGGCGTGGACATCGTGCTCATCGGGCATTCCGAGCGCAGCCTTTACTTCAACGAAAAAAACGACGTGCAACGCCTGAAAATAGAAAACGTATTAAACGTGGGTCTGCTGCCGTTGCTTTGCGTGGGAGAAAGCCTGAAAGAGCGCGAAGACGGGCGCGAAAAAGAAGCCGTCGCCTACCAACTCTCCGTGTTCAAAGGGCTTAAAACCCAAAATTTCGCCGTTGCCTACGAACCCGTATGGGCGATTGGCACGGGAAAAGTCGCAACAAAAGAACAAATTGCCGACATGCACGCATTTATTTATGACGAAATCTTGTCATTGTGCGGCAACGATGCTAATATCCGCGTTCTTTATGGCGGCAGCGTAAACGATACCAATGCCGCCGAAATTTTTAGCGTTCCCCATGTTGACGGCGCACTCGTTGGCGGCGCATCGCTCAAATACGATGCCTTCACTGCCATCATCCAAGCCGCGCAAAACACACAATAAACCCAATGGCAGCCTTTAAAACACTTATCCTCGTCATCAACATTTTCTCGTCTATCAGCGTAGTTTGCCTGGTGCTTATGCAACAAGGCAAAGGCGCGGACGCAGGCGCAGGTTTTGGCGGCTCGGGCAGTGCGCAAGGCGTATTCGGTTCGGCGGGCAACGCAAACTTCCTAAGCCGCATGACAGCTTTGTTTGCAACCATCTTTTTCGTATCCAGCTTGGCTTTGAGCTATGTTCACAGCAGCAACCGCAATAAGGGCATTGATTTCAGCAACGTGCAACAAACTGCGTCTGTTGCCGCATCTGCTCCCGCTGGTTCTGTCTCGGTTGCATCACAGCCTGCATTGCCACAACAAACCGCTCCCGCTGCTGCATCAGCAAACGCAACATCTGCCAGCCAGACCGTTCCGGAAAATGCAACGGTTGCGCCCGTAGTCGCCAGTGCAGAAAACGCCAACGAGCCTGCCAAACAAGCCAGCGAACCCGCTGCTAAAAAAGAAAACAGCAAAAAAGCCGAACCGGCTAAAACCAAAAACAACGCCGGCAAAAACAAACATGCCAAACCCGCTGGCAAGCAAAACAAAAAGTAAACTTTACGCCGACATGGTGAAATTGGTAGACACGCTATCTTGAGGGGGTAGTGAGCCTAGCTCGTGCGAGTTCAAGTCTCGCTGTCGGCACCAACACAAAAGCAGCTATTTTTAGCTGCTTTTCCTTTATCCATTTTCAGGCTGCCTCATGCCGCTCTTTTTAAGGATTATTTATGTATTTCGTAGACCGCAGCGCGGTGGTGCTCAAACCCACCGAACATTTTCTCGCATGGCTGAACAACTCGCAAGAGGATATGCCCGATTTGACGCTCGCCCAGTTGCGGGCTAATTGCAGCGTGTTTTTGATTCCCGTGTTTGAAGAACCCGAAGAAGCGGTGGCGTATTTTGACGAGCGCTATTTGGGCATTTTCAAAGCCGAGCTGGCGGGCTGGACGTTAGACGAATCCACCTATCCGAAAAACTTGGATTTGGAAACGTTTTGGCAGTTTTTTGAGCTGGAAGTGCACGATTCGGTGCTGGATTTGGAAGAGGCGGAGCTGCAAATCACGCCCGTGTTTGACAACATGGCGTAGCGGCGATGCAGGCGTTTCGCGCGGATTTTGTTCCCTCCCGCATCCAGCGCGGCTTGGCTTTGTGCTATGCCGCGCTGCTTGTTTGCGCGGTGTGCGCTTATTTTTCAGGCTGCCTGAAATGGGGGTTGCTAGCGGCGATTGCGGCGTGCGGCGCATGGGCGTGGCGCAAACCGCGGTATGCGGTGCAACGCTTGATGGTGGATAAGCAGGGCTTTGCGGCGGTGTTTATCGGCGACGAAGCCTTTGCCGCGCAGCCGATTTCAGGCTGCCTTGCCACGCGCTGGGTGTGTTTTATCCATTGGCAGACGATGGATGCGGCGTTTTGGCAATGCGTGTTTTACGATGCCACCAATGCAGCGGCGTTTCGCCAGTTGCGGCTGTGGCTGGAATATGGGCAGCCCACGCGCGCGCAGATTAAACGGCGAACAGGCGTGGAGCTGGGTGTGCGCAAACGGCGCAAGGGAATTTTTTGATGGTGCAAGCCAGGGCAGCCTGAAACGCCATTCAACGGAGCGAAATATGAAAGACGAACAGCCTTGCATACTGGTGAGCGCGTGCATTTTGGGCGAAAACTGCAAATTCAACGGCAAGAACAATTACAGCGCACGGGCGGTGGCGTATTTGGCGGGGAAAAAAGTGTTGCCGATTTGCCCCGAAATATTGGCGGGCTTGCCCACCCCGCGCGAACCTGCGGAACTTATCAACGGCAGGGTAACGGAATGCTCGGGGCGCGATGTGCACGAGATTTACCAGCACGGGGTGGCGCAAGCCATTGCAGCGATTGGGCAGCGCAAGATTAGCCATGCGGTGTTGCAATCGCGCAGCCCAACTTGTGGCGTGAATTGCGTGTACGATGGCTCGTTTACGGGGAAGTTGGTGGCGGGCAGCGGGCTGTTTGCACAGCGGCTGCGCGAGTTGGGGATTGAGGTGATGGATGTGGAGGATGTGTAGCAGAAGCCATTAAAGGCAGCCTGAAAACGATAAACCCCGTTTTCAGGCTGCCCTTTTTATGCGGCGCAAACAGCAAACCTACGCTTCCACGCCAAAATTGCGTTGCAACAACGCGCAAGTGCGCCGTTCTTTGCCGCGGCGACGGCTGCTGGTGCGCGGCGGAATGCGGCTGGCATCCACCGTTGGGATTTCTTGCTGACGGCTGTCGCGCTCGCTGCGGGAAGATGTGCGCCGCTCGTTTCTTTCGCCGCGCTCTGGCGTTTGTCGTTCGCTGCGGCGCGATGATGCGCGGGCGTTGTTTTCGTTTTTCAGGCTGCCTTCTGCTTGCGCTTGTTCCCAGCGTGGCTCAAAGCCTTCAATGCGCGAAATTGGCAATTCGTTGCCTGTTAGGGCTTTGATGGCTTCGTACATTTTTTGCTCGGTCTCGTCCATCAGCGAAATCGCCACGCCGTCTGCACCTGCGCGTCCTGTGCGCCCGATGCGGTGAACGTAATCCTCGGCTTGGGTGGGCAGTTCGTAGTTCACCACAAACGGCAATTCGGCGATGTCTAAGCCACGCGCGGCAACGTCTGTTGCCACCAACACGCGCAACTCGCCCGATTTGAATTGATTCAACACATCCAGCCTCGTTTGCTGCGATTTGTCGCCGTGAATGGCATTGGCAGACAAGCCGCGGCGCACCAAATCGCGCGACACTTGGTCGGCGGATTGTTTGGTTTTGCAGAACACGATGACTTGGTTCATGTTCAAATCCACAATCAGCCGCTCCAAAAGCTCGCGTTTGCGGTGGTTGTCAATGGAGATAACGTGTTCTTCCACGTTGGCGTTGGTGGTGTTTTGCGCGGCAACTTCTACAATTTGCGGCGCGTTCATAAAGTCTTGCGCCAGCTTGCGGATGGCGGGGGCGAAGGTGGCGGAAAACAGCAGCGTTTGGCGCGGCTTGGGCAGCATTTGCATGATGTTGCGGATGTCGTCGATAAAGCCCATATCCAGCATGCGGTCGGCTTCGTCCAGCACCACAATTTCTACTTTGCTTAAATTGATGTTTTTTTGTTTAACGTGGTCAAGCAGCCGCCCCACGGTGGCGATGACGATTTCGCAGCCTGCGCGCAAATCGTCGGTTTGCTTGTTCATGTTTACGCCGCCAAACAGCACGGTGTGGCGCAGGGGCATATTTTTGATGTAGTTTTGCGTGTTTTGGTCTATTTGGTCGGCAAGCTCGCGCGTGGGCGTGAGCACCAGCATCCGCACGGGGTGCATGGCGGGCGATGCGCTGGCGTTGGCGTAGCGTTTGAGGCGTTCCAGACTGGGCAGCATAAAGGCGGCGGTTTTGCCTGTGCCTGTTTGCGCGGCGGCGAGCAA
>CAUQDE010000016.1:0-13947 GCA_963516425.1 uncultured Kingella sp. | reverse complement strand
ATGATTTTGCGTTTTTGCTCAGGGTCGGTAACGCCCGCCAGCTTCGCCATAAACTGCGCGCTCGCGTCCACGTGCACCACCTTCACGCCCAAATTCTGCGCAAACATCTGCATCACATTCTTGCCCTCGTCCAAGCGCAGCAAGCCGTGGTCAACGAATACACAGGTTAATTGGTCGCCAATGGCGCGGTGAATCAACGCCGCCGCCACCGAGCTGTCCACCCCGCCCGACAAGCCCAAAATCACCTCGTCGCCGCCCACTTGCGCGCGGATTTTCGCCACCGCTTCGTCGATGTAATTGGGCATCGTCCAGCTTGGGTTGGCGCCGCAAATGTCCAGCACAAAGCGGTTAAGTAACGCGCGGCCCTGCTTGGTGTGGGTAACTTCGGGGTGGAACTGAATGCCGTAAAAGCGTTTCGCGCTGTTTTCCATAATGGCAACCGGGCAAGAAGGCGTGTGCCCCGTGATACGGAAGTTTTCAGGCAGCCTGAAAACCTTATCGCCGTGGCTCATCCACACATCCAGCGTATGCGGCGCATCTTCAATGCCGCGCGTTAAATCGCCGTCTTCCGTGTGCACCTGCGCATAGCCAAACTCGCGCTGATTGCCCGCCTGCACCTCGCCGCCCAAATGATGCGCCATAAACTGCATGCCATAGCAAATCCCCAACACAGGCACGCCCAAATCAAACAGCCCCGTATCCGCTTGGTAATCCGAGTCGTACACCGAATTAGGCCCGCCCGATAAAATAATCCCCCTTGGATTGAACGCTTTAATATCAGCAAGCGGCATATCATAAGGGTGCAATTCGCAGTAAACATGCGCCTCGCGCACGCGGCGGGCGATAAGCTGGGTTACTTGCGAGCCGAAATCTAAAATCAGAATTTTGTCTTGGGTCATAATGTTTAATCTTGTAAAGAAAAAGAAAGAATTGTGGCGCGATTGGCAACACAATAAGGGCTGAAAAACAACGCATATTTTAGCATAATGGATTGAAATTCAGGGCTTAACTATCACAGCAAACCCAAAAACAACCCCGCCATACTAACTATAACCAATTATTTTTTAACAAAAATTAAAACAAATCAACAAGCCGCCCTGCTTACCAACCCATCAAAACGCAAACCTATCTCATTATTTCAACAGCCAGAATTGGGTAAACAATCACAGCTTTTACCTTTACTAAATAAGGTACTAGTTTTATAATTTGCTCCTAGTTCCTAGGCAGCAAAACAAACCAGCAAGCGAATTTGTACTGGCTAGTGGGAACCTGGTAACGAATAGGCAATACATCCGTATGCCTTATGTTTATTTGGTTAAACCGCTATTTTGCGGTATAAATTTTATTTAAATTTCACGGAGTTTTATCATGAACTATGAAGGTGCAGTATCAGAATTATTGAATGTTGATGGCGCGTTGGCTGCTGCCGTTGTGGATTTTGCCAGCGGCATGCTGTTGGCTGGTAACGGCACTTCTGGCATTGATTTGGAAATCGCTGCCGCAGGTAACACCGAAGTGATGCGTGCCAAAATGAAAACCATGCAAATGCTTGGTTTGAAAGACAGCATTGAAGACATCTTGATTACTCTGGGCAAACAATACCACCTATTGCGCCCCTTGGCTAAACACGAAGGCTTGTTCCTTTACACCGTATTGGATCGTTCTAAATCTAACTTGGCTTTGGCTCGCCGCGCGTTGATTGATACTGAACGCCACTTGGACGTTTAATTTAGCCGTTCAACGAATTTGCAAACCGAGTGATTTTCGCTCGGTTTTTTTGTAGCCAAACAAGTCATAGAATAAAAAATCTAGCAAATCAACAACAAGCGGCCGGCAGCTCAACAAGCGGCGTGTTTTGCAGCGTTTTGCGGATATTTTGCTAGACTTTTGCGCCTAACTTCGGGAAAATTACCTTTTTTTGCGCTGCGCAAACATAGCGCGTCAATCGCAACAGATTTTACCAAAAACCGCGTTTCAGGCTGCCTGAAACAACTCGTTTTATTTTTATAGGAATTGCTCAAAATGGATTTACGCAAACTCAAAAAACTGATTGATTTGGTTGAAGAATCAGGCATTGCCGAAATTGAAGTAACCGAGGGCGAAGAAAAAGTCCGCATCACGCGCAGCGTGGCCGCGCCTGCCATGCAAACGGTTTACGCAACCGCCGCGCCCGTTCAGGCTGCCCCTGCGCCGGTTGCCGCGCCCGCCCAACCGGCTGCGCCTGCGCCCGCCCCTGTGGCGCGCGATTTGTCCAACGCGCAAAAATCGCCCATGGTGGGCACATTCTATCGCGCTGCCAGCCCTTCTACGCCTGCGTTTGTGGAAGTGGGGCAAACGGTGAAAGCGGGCGACACGCTGTGCATCATTGAAGCGATGAAGCTGATGAACGAAATCGAAGCGGAAAAATCGGGCGTGGTAAAAGAGATTTTGGTGGAAAACGGGCAGCCTGTGGAATTCGGCGAACCCTTGTTTATCATTGAATAATGCGTTTCAGGCTGCCTGAAAAAGGAAAACATCATGCGCTTTCTCTTGGCTTTATTGCTGCCGTGGCTGCAATTTTTCACCATCGGCAAGCCCATTTCCGGATTGGTTTGCTTGCTTTTGCAGCTGACCGTTATCGGCTGGATACCGGCCGCCATTTGGTCGGTTTACGCGCTCAGCCAATATAAAACCGACCAAAAAATCCGCCGCGCGCTGGGCGAGCGTTGATTGAGGCAGCCTGAAATCCGATTCAAGCGAGTTAAACCATGCGGCAAAAATACCCTTTTTTCTATCTTTCCACACAAACGCGCGACATTCGCATCTCGGTTGAACCCGATCGCAGCCCGTTGGATTATTTTGCTTTGGAAGACATCGTTGCCCGTCTTTATGAAAACGGAGAAGATTTTGTGGTGTTGGGCTACATTCCGTCTGCCAAATACGCGCAAAACCACCACTATATCCAAACCACGTTGGAAGACGACGGCAACCCCCAAAGCCGCTATCTTTTGGAAACGCGGATTTGGGAGCAAAACGGCGATTTCAAGCATTACCGCACGTTTGCCGAGTTTCGCCCGCTGATGGCGGAATTCAAACGGTTTGCCGAGTTGAAAACGCCGACTGATTTGACACAATGGGAAGACGTTACCGCCGAATTTGCGGATTAGCTTTTCAGGCTGCCTGAAACGGCTGGTTTCTGCGCAGCGGCGGTGGCGTACCGCCCGAGCCTTTCATTTCCGCGCATCAAGCGCGTGGCACGTGCCACTCAAAAACACGTTCAGGCAGCCTGAAAACGCTTTTGCGACGCGGTTCAGATATTGCTTCAAATAGGGCGCATAAACAAAAAGGGCGTTCAATCTGCCCCGATAATCTAGGAAAATCTTATGTTAAAAAAAGTTCTTATCGCCAACCGAGGCGAAATTGCTTTGCGCGTATTGCGCGCCTGCCGCGAGATGGGCATTGCCACCGTTGCCGTCCATTCCGAAGCCGATAAAGACAGCTTGCACGTTAAGCTGGCAGACGAAAGCGTGTGCATCGGACCTGCGCCCAGCCCGCAGAGCTATTTGCACATCCCCTCCATCATCGCCGCCGCCGAAGTTACCGGCGCGGATGCAATCCACCCCGGCTACGGCTTTCTGGCGGAAAACGCCAATTTTGCCGAGCAGGTGGAAAATTCGGGCTTTGTGTTCATCGGCCCGCGCGCCGATACCATCCGCCTGATGGGCGACAAAGTATCCGCCAAAAAAGCGATGATTGAAGCGGGCGTGCCTTGCGTGCCGGGCTCGGACGGGGCGTTGCCCGGCGACCCGAGTGAAATCTTGAAAACGGCGGATAAGGTGGGCTTCCCTGTGATTATCAAGGCATCGGGCGGCGGCGGCGGGCGCGGTATGCGCGTGGTGGAAAAGAAAGAAGATTTGCTCAAAGCCGTAGAAATGACCCGCGCCGAAGCGGAAGCGGCCTTTGGCAACCCGATGGTGTACATGGAACGCTTTTTGCAACGCCCGCGCCATGTGGAAATTCAAGTGCTGGCGGATGAACACGGCAATGCGATTTATTTGGGCGAGCGCGATTGTTCCATGCAGCGCCGTCATCAAAAGATTATTGAAGAAGCCCCCGCGCCGTTTATCACGCCGGCGCAGCGCAAAAAAATCGGCGAGGCTTGCGTGGCGGCGTGCAAACGCATCGGCTATCGCGGCGCGGGCACGTTTGAATTCTTGTATGAAGACGGCGAGTTTTTCTTTATTGAGATGAACACGCGCGTGCAAGTGGAACACCCCGTTACCGAGCTAATTACGGGCGTGGACATTGTGCAGGAACAGCTGCGCGTGGCGGCGGGGCTGCCCTTGCAATACACGCAAAAAGACATTGTGATTGAAGGGCATGCGTTTGAATGCCGCATCAACGCGGAAGACCCGTACACCTTTATCCCCAGCCCGGGGGTGATTGAAAGCTGCCATCTGCCCGGCGGCTTCGGCATCCGCGTGGACAGCCACATTTATCAGGGCTACCGCATCCCGCCGAACTACGACAGCCTCATCGGCAAAATCTGCGTGCACGGCAAAGACCGCGCGCAGGCGATGGCAAAAATGCGCGTGGCGATGGCAGAATTGACCGTGGACGGCATCAAAACCAACGCGCCCCTGCACCGCGAGCTGTTCAACGACACGGGCTTTGCGCAAGGCGGCGTGAGCATCCATTATTTGGAGCATTGGTTGGAAGAGCGCAAAGCGCGGATGCGCAGCGAGAAGTAGGTTCAAGATGAATAGGCAGCCTGAAAATGGAAATAGGTTTGAGCTTGGCTTAACCTGCGCTACCCGTTTTCAGGCTGCTTTTGTGTCGGTTGGCTGCGAGACAGATAAGGCAGCCTGAAAGCCCTTTGAAACTTTTATGCATGAGTAGGTTTATGAATTACGCTTTTTTCGGCTCCATCATGCTCACGCTCGGCTTTACCCTGCTGCTGCATCCATTTTTGGATTTGAAATACCTGCTCTTCGCCTTTACACCCGAAACATTATTTGAAATCTACGAACCATCACGCCATGAAAACGCACGCCTGATTTCTGCCATTGATTTGCTCACCCAAACGCTGATTCCGCTGGCGCTGGCACTCATCATCGTTTACGGCACGCAAATCGCCAAGCAAGCCCACGACAAAGCCGCCTTTTATCTGATTGCCGGCGCAAGCAGCATCATTTTATGCAAATACCTTGCCTTGTTTCAGGCTGCCAGGATGGTATGGAACAGCCCCATTACCTATTACGACTTTATCGGCTACCCCCTGCTGCTGATAGGCATTTTCAGGCTGCTGTTTACGCTCACCCCGCGCCTCGTTATCCCCAGCGAACCCGTTATCGCACCGTCTATTTACGCCGTTCCGCTCACGCTCGGCTTGGCATACTGCATCGCCAAAACGCTGCAACACACCAGCAGCGTGGTCATGCCCGAATGGCTGGACATCGCGCTTGCCATCCTGATTGCCAGCGTGTTGGTATGCGCCACCTGGCTGCACCGCCGCATCCGCCACAGCAGCGATGTTTATTGGATTGCGCTTGCCATAGCGGGCGCGATAATCGTAGGCGCGAGCGGCTGGCTACCTCTTCAATTTTTTGATTTATCACACTACAAAATCGTCAACCCTTTGAGATTTGTTCTACAAACTTACGTCGTCATCAACCTTATCAGCCGCCTTATGCTGGGCGCAGCCTTGTTGCACCTATTTTTAACGCTTGCGCCCAAATCAGGCATGAGGCAGCCTGAAAACCCCTAACCCATTGAGAAAAAACATGAAAGTCATGATACTTGCCGCAGGGCGCGGCGAACGGATGCGCCCGCTCACCGACCACACCCCCAAGCCATTATTGCCCGCAGGCGGCGAACCGCTGATTGGCTGGCACTTGCGCCGCCTCAAAGCCGCAGGCATCAGCCAAATCGTCATCAACCACGCATGGCTGGGCGCGCAAATTGAAGCCGCGCTGGGCGACGGCGCGGCATACGGCGTGCACATCGCCTATTCGCCAGAAGGCGGCAAAGGTTTGGAAACCGCAGGCGGCATCGCCACCGCCCTGCCCTTGCTGGGCGACGCGCCGTTTCTCGTCATCAACGGCGACGTGCTCACTGATATCGATTTTCAGGCTGCCGCACGCATCGCCGCCGCGCTGCCGCAAAGCGGCAAACTCGCCCATTTGTGGCTGGTGCCCAACCCGCCGCACAACCCCCACGGCGATTTCGAGCTGGACGACCACGGCACCGTTCACGCCGGCGCCGCCATCGGCACGCCCGCCACATTCAGCGGCGCAGGCGTGTATCTGCCCGAGCTGTTCCGCCACACCCCGCCGCGCCAGCCCGCCAAACTCGCTCCGCTGCTGCGCCAAGCAATGCAGCGCAACCAAGTTTCAGGCTGCCTGCACACCGGCTTGTGGCTGGATGTGGGCACGCCCGAGCGTTTAGCCGAAGCAGATAGCATTGTGCGGCAGCGGTTTAAGGCAGCCTGAAAACAGGTTGATAAGATTTGCGCCCAAGCCCGAAAGGAAAACCATTCATGCCCTGCTACGAAACCGCCCTCGCCGCCTACTAAGCCGAAAACTGGGCGCAAGCCTTCGCCCTGCTGCAACGCGGCGCAGCCGCAGGTGAAACCGACTGCTACAACCTGCTCGTCATCTGCCACGAACACGGACAAGGCCCGCGCAAAACTGCCGCCAAGCCGTGCTCTGGTATCGCCGCGCGGCAAACAACGGCGGCGACGAAAAACTTGCCTATGCCGAATTCCTGCTGCGGCACAATCCCGCGCCCAGCCCAGCCGTTATCCGACTGCTGCGCCAAGCCGCCGCGCGTGACATTCACACCAGCGAAGACGCGCAAGCGCGGGCTGCCGAATGGTTACAGCGTTTTCAGGCTGCCTAAACCGCCCAACCCAGGCAGCCTGAAAACCAGCAAACATCCCTTTCAGGCTGCCCATCGCTTATTTTCCCGACGCAGGCGTTTCGCCGCCTGCCCAGCCCACCCAACCCTTCCTTCCCGCATCAAAGGCAGCCTGAAAAATGTTTCTCAACCTGTAAAACGGCGACTTCACCATGCCCCCGCTGCATCTCACCCCCGCACCACGCCCGCCCGACTGCAAGCCCAATTCCCACGCATCGCACCGGACAACATGGGCACAGACTGGTTTTGGTTTGCCCCGCCGATTGTTTCCTACCAAGGGCAGGACTTTTATTTCAACCTTGGCTTTCACAGCGAACGGCTCGCCCTCATCCTCTTCGGCATGACCGCGCGCGCAACTTCGTGGGACAATTGGCGCGAAGCGCACGAGCGCGAAACCGAAGCCCTCTACCGCCGCTTTCTCGCCGAGCAGCTCGGCACGCAAACCCAATTCGGCTGGGACAGCTTCGGCGCGGATTACGACCCCAAAAGCGCACGCAGCGGAATGTTTGTGCGCTACCACGAACTGCAAAAGGCAGCCTGAAACAAAGCCCAGCCAAGCTAAAACCAACGCACACCACTTTCAGGCTGCCCATCCCGCCCCAACACCCCGTATACAAAAGGAGCGACCATGTCGCCCGCCCGTCTCGCCTTTATCCAAGGATTCTGCGCCGCCCTCGCGCCGGTTTTGCTGTTCACGCTGCTGGTTATCCCGCAATACAACCGCTATCAACAACGCGCCGAAATCTCGCACGCCCTCGCCACTGCCCGCCCGTTGCAAAACCAAATCGCCGAAAAGCTGAAAAACCAACAGCCAATCGGCTCAATCCCGCCACACCCCACCGCAACCACCCGCATCAGCGCAGACGGCTGGGTGTTGCTCACCACGCCGCGCTACCAGCGGCAAATCATCCTGATTCCCCGCCGCCAAGCCAACGGTAGCATCGCATGGGAACAACATTTTGAACGCGGCGAACTGCGGCGGTAACGGATAAGCGTTTTCAGGCTGCCGCCCCATCCAAAGGCAGCCTGAAAATCGGTTTACAGGCTTCTGCGAAGCCAAAACGCAAAAGGAGAAACCATGGCCGAATTCATCAAATGGTATTTGCTCTACACCAGCGTTTGCCTGGCGATGGCGATGCTGGACGCTTGGTCTGACGGCTTGCCGTTTGAAACCAAGCCGCGCCTGTGGCAATGCGCTGCGGCGGGCTTGCTGCTCACGCTGATGGATTATTGGTTTTAACCCTCGGCAGCCTGAAACGCCGTCTTGCGCCGCAAACAAAAACCGTGCCCATTCGGGACACGGTTTTTCCGTTTGCCGTTTGGTTGAGCCACTCCGCGCCCAATGGCGTTTCAGGCTGCCTCAACGGCTATTTATCATGATACTCATGCACTTCATAATCATAAACCACCGCCTTGCCCGCGCGCACTTTCGCCAAATAATCGTCGTACACCGCCTTAATCTCGCCGCGCAGCAAAAACAGCGCAATCAAGTTGGGAATCACCATAAAGCCGTTAAACATATCCGACAAATCCCACACCAAATCCACCTTGCCCAGCGTGCCCAGCACAATCGCCAGCAGCACCAAAGCGCGATAAAGGTTTAAAAACCTGCCCTTAAACAAAAAGCGCACATTCGATTCGCCAAAATAATACCAACCGATAATCGTGGTAAAGGCAAAAAAGGTCAGGCACACCGCCAGCAGCCCCGCGCCCCAGCTGCCAAATGCCATGCTAAACGCCTGTTGCGTAACCGCCGCGCCGTTCAAGCCCAGCGTGTTGGCTTCGGTGAGCAAGATGATTAACGCCGTTGCCGTGCACACCAAAATGGTGTCAATAAACACGCCCACAAACGCCGCCATACCTTGCAGCGCGGGATGCGCCACATTGGCGGTGGCGTGCGCGTGCGGCGTGGAGCCCATGCCCGCTTCGTTGGAAAACAAGCCCCGCGCCACGCCATAGCGCACCGCCTCTTTCATGCCGATGCCCGCCGCGCCGCCGAGCACCGCTTGCGGGTCAAAGGCAGCCTGAAAAATATGGCGCATCATCGCGCCCGCATAATCGGCATACTGAAACAAAATCACCAACGCGCACAAAATGTAAATCACCGCCATAAACGGCACCACAAACTGCGCGAAGTTGGCGATGCGGTTGATGCCGCCGATAAGAATTGCGCCTGCCGCCGCCGCCAGCACCAAGCCCACGGCGATTTCAGGCAGCCCGAACGCGATATGAACCGCGCCCGCAATGGAATTCGCCTGCGTGGCGTTGCCGATAAAGCCCAGCGCGATAATCAGCGCGATGGAAAAAAAGCCCGACAAAAAACGCGCCTTGCCGCGCCCGATTTTTTTGGTCAAACCGTGGGTGATGTAAAACGCGGGGCCGCCGATGTATTTGCCGTGGCTAATCACGCGGTATTTTTGCGCCAACAGCGCTTCGGCAAAAATCGTGCCCATGCCCAAAAAGGCGGACACCCACATCCAAAAAATCGCGCCCGGCCCGCCCGACACAATCGCTGTTGCCACGCCCGCCACGTTGCCCGTGCCGATTTGCGCCGAAATCGCCACCGCCAAGGCTTGAAACTGCGACAGTGACTGTGCGTTTTTTTCCTTTTTGGTGAACAGCCCGCCGAACACGGATTTGAACGCCGCGCCGAACTTAGTAATCTGCGGCGCGCCAAGGTAAACGGTGAAAAACAGCCCAATGCCGATGAGCGCGTAAATCAGCAAATAGCTCCACAGCGCGGTGTTGATGGCGCCGATGAGAGTTGAGAGTGATGTTTCCATGGTAGTGTTAAGAAAGGTTGATTTGTTGAAAAAAAGAGACGGATGATACCTGAAACGGCGGGGGATTTGAAATTGAGTTATGGGGGGAGATGGGATGAGCGTGTAAGAGGGGGAAGGCAGCCTGCGGAGCGCAGCGGAGTTGCGAAGCTAAAATCAATCTTTCCAATAAGAAAACCGTTTGGCGCGATACCAAACGGTTTTTGGTTTTCAGGCTGCCTTTGATGATTTGAGGCAGCCTGAAAATTTAATTGCAAATGCCTACTGGTTTACCATTATCTGTACATTCCTCATGGCTAAACAAAACATATTCTTTTGATTTTAAGCAATTATATATAGAAATCCGCCTAATATCCACTTGTTCATCAGACATACCGGGATAGCTAACATTTACATCAAGTGTTCCATTACGAAGATTTCTCACCCCACAATCTAACACATCCTTTTCTCTTTGTTTAACATCAGTATGCCCAATGCTATCTTTCTTTTGGTATCCTTGAATAACAGTATAATTATTATAAACATCAGGGTCATACTTGGAAACAACACGGATAGGAACACACGCACAAGTATATGTTGCTAGAAGTACGAGAATAAAGTAACGCATAATTATTTTCCTAATTTAAAAATAAGTTGCATCAAATCTGATGAAATAAAATCAGACAACAAAAAAGCCGCGCCTCAGCCCAGCTTCCTCCATCCCGCATCGCCAACCCATTTCAGCCTGCCCCAACCCCCGCCAACACCGCCGCCACAATCTCATCTTCATCATCCAGCAGCGTCAGCAAATCCAAATCTTCCGCGCGGATTAAGCCACGCACCACCAGTTGCGCATTCAGCCAATCCAGCAAGCCCTGCCAAAATGCGCTGCCCACCAAAATAATCGGCTTGGCGGGCACTTTGCGCGTTTGCACCTGCGCCAGCGTGTCAAACAATTCATCCAGCGTGCCAAAACCGCCTGCAAACACGATAAACGCTTGCGAATAGCGCACAAACGCCGATTTGCGCGAGGCAAAATAGTGAAATTGCAGCGATACATCTTGATACGGATTGGGATGCTGCTCATGCGGCAGCGTGAGATTTAGCCCCACCGCCGCGCTTTTGCCCGCGTGCGCGCCCTTGTTTGCCGCCTCCATAATGCTCGGCCCGCCGCCCGACAGCACAGCAAACCCCGCATCCGACAGCCGCCGCGCCACGCGTTCCGCCAATGCGTATTCGGGCGCGGTGGCGGGCAGACGGGCGCTGCCGAAAATACTGACGGCGGGGGAAACATCGGGCAAACGGGCATCAGCGATTTGCCATTCTTGGACGATTTGCGGGAGCGGGCTGGTCATAACGGGGCGCATGGAAAAAAGGGAGGATTGTAGCGCGTTTTGCGTTTTCAGGCTGCCTTGTCGCTTCGGGCTAAGGCAGCCTGAAAACGCAACATGCCCTACCGCCCATACATATCGGCAATCCATTTCACCTGCTCTTCGGTAAACGCCTGCTCGCCCAGCTTCGCCGCCACGGCAAATTCGCCGTTCAGCCCCTGCTGCGCACGCGCCTGCTGCCAGCCCTGCACGCGCTGCTCGGCGGTTAAATCTTGCTTGGTTTGGCGGATGGTTTGCGCGGCTTTTTGGTTTTGGGATGGCATTTTGTTTACTCCTTTAACTTGGGCTGCATAGGTAACTTGGGCTGCATAGGCAGCCTGAAAACGGGTTGAGATGCTGTTTTGGCTTCGTTTCAACTGCGCGTTGCTTACTTTCAGGCTGCCTCAAAACAGCAATTCACAATATATAAAGCAGCCTAAATGATAGGTAGTTAGCTTGTATAATAACTACTTTCGTTTTTAGAGTTAATCATGCAAGAGAATTACAATACCGAATTCAAACAAAGCTGGCGCGATGAATATCTCAAGACCTTATGTGCGTTTGCCAATACACATGGCGGCATTTTATATGTTGGCAAGGATGATGATGGCAACGTAGTAGGCTTGGACAACGATAAAAAAACATTGGAAGATTTGCCGAATAAGATTCGCAGTAAGCTAGGTATTTTGGCTGATGTTCAACACCACAAAACAGACGGCAAAGACTATTTAAGTATTGAAATTACCGCCTATCCCTATCAGCCGATTAGCTACGATGGGCGATACTATCGGCGTTCTGGCAGTACAACGCAGTTAATAGATGGGACAGAACTAGAACATTTTCTATTAAGCAAACACGGCAGAACATGAGACACCGTACCGATTGCCCATGTCGCATCGGAAGACTTATCTCTTGAAGTCATTCATCGCTTCAAAACCAAAGTTATGCAAACAGGGCGGCTGACGGAAATTCAAAACTGGGATAACCATCTGCTGTTAAACAAACTGCATTTGTTTGCAGAAAGAGGCGAATTAACCCGCGCCGCCATTTTGCTCTTTCACAATGACCCCGAACGCTGGATAAAAGGCGCATTCATTAAAATTGCGGCATTTGATACCAATGGAGAGTTGCGCTTTCAAGATAGTGTAAACGGTTCGCTGATTGAGCAAATTGATAAAACGCTGGACTTGCTCAAAACCAAATATCTCACTTACGACATTTCATTTGAAGGTGCAAGCCGCCGCGAACGGCTCAGACTGCCTGAAATAGCCTTGCGCGAAAGTTTGCTTAACGCCATTGCGCATAAGGATTACAGCGACCCCACACCTACGCAAATCAAAGTCTATCCGCATAAAGTGGTGTTTTGGAACGCAGGGCGGCTGCCTGAAAACTGGTCGATACAAACACTCTGGAATGGACATCATTCCAAACCATTTAACTCGCTTATCGCCGATGCTTTGCTTCGCAGTGGCGATATTGAAAGCATTGGCTCAGGTTATGAACGGATTGAACGTGCCATGCGGGAATACCAATTGCCCAAACCTGATGTAACGGTGCTGGGTGGTTTGCAAATCAGTTATATCTCAAACTTAACGGCATGGTGGTTACAACAAGGATTATCAGACGACCAAATAACCATACTTCAATTTGCTTATAACAATGGACGCATAAGCAACCAGCAAATTCAAAATTTGCTGTCCATTAGCAGTGCCACCGCCAAACGATTGCTAAATGAATTAAGCCCATTTATGCAAAAACATGGCGAACGCGGTAGAAACGTGTTTTATACCATTAAGCTATGATTTAAATGGCTCATCCATTGTTCGGCAATTATCATAACCACTTGTTTTATAACCACTGACTATTGCGATAAATGGCTCACAAATAGCTCATATTCCACTTTTCAGGCTGCCTCACAGCCCCAGTTTCTGCGCCAGCACGGCTTTTGCCGCCGCCCATTCCTCGTACAGCATGCTGTATGCCACGGTATCGCGCACGGTGCCGTCTTTGCGGATTTTGTGGCAGCGCAAAACGCCGTCTTTGTTTGCGCCCAAGCGTTCAATCGCCGCTTGCGAGCGCGTGTTCAACACATCCGTTTCCCAGCACACCACGCGGCAAGCCAGCGTTTCAAACGCGTGCGACAGCAGCAGGTATTTGCAGGTGGTGTTGATGCGCGTGCGCCATGCCGATTGGCGATACCAAGTGTAGCCGATGTACACGCGGCGGATGGCGGCATCGGGCTGGTAAAACGCCGTGGTGCCGACCACTTCGCCCATGGTTTCGTCGATAACCGCAAACGCCGTGCGCGTGGCAAGCGCAGCCTGAATATAGCGTGCCACATCCTCGGGCGCGGGCGCGGTGGTTACCAACATTTTCCAAAGTTCGCCGTCTTGCACGGCTTGGCGCAAGCCCGCTTCGTGTTGCGGCGCAAGCGGTTCCAAACGCACTTGATTGGCGGATAGGGTAACGGGTTGGAGAAAATTTTGCATGACGGCTCCTGTTTGAAGTGTGGCGCGGGCATTTTCGCCTGAGCGGTTTTCAGGCTGCCCGCCGCGATACCATACCACATTCGCCCATCCCCCACACCTGCGGCGCAATCGCCATCACGCGCAGCCTGAAAAACCCATGCGCCGTTTTCAGGCTGCCCATGCTGCCCCACCTGTTTTCAGGCTGCCTATTTGGGCTGCGTTTAGGCAGCCTGAAACCCCGTTTTTCGCTATAATTCGGCGTTTTTAATCTTACATAGGCAGCCTGAAAATCATGCTCGACAAATACTCCCCCTCCGACATCGAAACCAAACACTATCAAAACTGGGAAGCCAAAGGCTATTTCGCCCCCGATATGGATTTGGCGAAACCCTCGTTTGCCATCCAGCTTCCCCCGCCCAACGTAACCGGCACGCTGCACATGGGGCACGCGTT